>NZ_JBSIUR010000007.1:0-109479 GCF_053654655.1 Helicobacter sp. 23-1045 | reverse complement strand
GATTATTTTTTATGGATTGCTTCGGCGAATCTGTCGATTCGCCTCGCAATGACGAATCGTTTTTAGATTCTGCGAATTTATTTGCGATTTTTGTGCTAGATTCTGCGTTTTTATCTAAATCTACGCAATGATTACCCAAAGGCGAATTGCCTAAATTGCTTTTTGTTTCATCAATATTGCCATCCAAAAAATGCACTTCTCTATTTGCAAAAGAAGCCATTTCAGGCTCGTGCGTTACCATTAAAATGGTAATCCCCAAATCCTTATTTAGCCACTGCAAAATCTTCATAATCTCCACACTGCGCTTCGTATCAAGGTTACCTGTCGGCTCATCGGCTAGTAAAAACAAAGGCTTACTTGCAATCGCCCGTGCAATCGCCACGCGCTGTTGCTGTCCGCCACTAAGCTTATTTGAAGTGTGATTTACAAAAGCCTCTAACCCTACCATTTTCAACGCTTCAAATGCGATTTTTTGTCGCTCCGCCTTTGGCGTCCCACGATATAAAAGGGGCAATTCGACATTTTCTAGCGCGGTGGTGCGGGGCAGTAGATTAAATCCCTGAAAAATAAAGCCGATAAAATGTCGCCGTAAAAGTGCGCGTTCATTGCGGACAAGCGAAAAAACGCTCACATTTTCAAAGAGATATTCCCCGCTTGTGGCGACATCAAGGCAACCCAAAATATTTGCCATCGTGCTTTTGCCAGAGCCACTAGGTCCCATAAGCGCGACAAAATCGCCCTTTTCAATCTCCAAATTCACGCCTTTAAGCGCACGAAACGCGCTTTGCCCCTCGCCATAAGTTTTTGTGATATTGCTTAATTTTATAAACATTTTTGCGCCTTTTTTATTGCGAATCTTTGCCTAAATCCCACGCAAATCGCTACTTTTTGCTATCATCTTTTTGGATAATGACTTGTGAATCTGTGGTTAGATTGTCGCTTAAAATCTGCGCACTTTTGCCATTTGTAATGCCAATCTCAATTTCGATTTCTTTTGGCGCGCCGTTTTCTAAAATCCAAATCGTGCCTTTGTTGCCGATGTTTGAATATGAGCGTTTATTGCGCTTGGGCGGTCCCATCATAGACATTGCGTTGCCCTTTTTTTCTATCTCGTTTGGATTGAAAAGCAATGCTTGATATGGGATAATTAGCGCGTTTTTCACAGCGGCGGTTTTGATTGTCGCTGTGGCACTCATTCCGGGTCGAAGCAGAAGTTTTGAGTTATCCACATAAGTCGTAACTTCGTAGCTTATGATATTTGAGCTTGTTGTGCTTGAGCTTGATGAGCTACTAGTGGTAGAGCTTGAATCGGCGAAATTTACCTTTGCAACTTTGGCGATGAATTTTTCATTTGGGTAGGCATCGACATTAAATTCGACTTCTTGGTTGATTTTGACTTTGCCCACATCTGCCTCTAGGACGCTAGAAATTAGCTTCATTTTGGTTAAATCCTGTGCGATTGTAAAAAGTGTCGGCGTTGAAAAACTAGCCGCAACGGTCTGCCCCGGGTCGATTGAACGGACAAGCACGATTCCATTTGTGGGGCTTGTGATTATGGCGTTTTTTACATCGATTTTGGCAGATTTTAGCGAAGTTTCAAGTTGGCGAATACTAGCCTTTCGTATGTCGATATTTGCAAGTGCGCTTTTATACTCTAACTCAGCGGTTTTTAACTGCAACTGCGAAGGCGATTTGCCATCCGTTTTTTCAAACAAATCTTTGTAATTTTCATAAGTCCATTTTTTGTTTTCAAGCGTAACTTGTGCGCTTGTAAGCTCAGCTTTTGCGCTTTGTAACTGCGCTTCAAAGTTATCGACTGCTTGGTCTAACTTCTCTGGGTCGATTTTTGCTAAAATCTGCCCTTTTTTCACCTCATCATTCACATCGACAAGCACTTCATAAATCGTCCCTGATATTTGTGAGCCCACTTCCACCGTGTCTGTGGGTGATAGTGTCCCTGTCGCGCTTACATCTTGGCTAATGTCGCCACGCGTAGGATTTTGCGTGATATAGTGCACATTGCCTTTGCCAAATCCGCTTATAAAAAGCACCGACATAATCGCTACCACTGCGATGATTGCTACTACCGCAATGATTTTTTTTGTGTTTGTTTTTTTGCTTGGTTTGATTGTGTTGTAAATGTTTGTCATTTTATTTTCCTTGTGATTTTAATGTGTTGTTTTGCTTGTTCGTGGATTGCTTCGTTGCACTCGCTTCGCTTCGTGCGCCTCGCAATGACGAATCGGGCGAATTATTTGCAATTATATCCTCATCATTGCCACCTATCGAACGATACAAATAAATTATCGCGCTTATCGCATTAAAATGCGCCGTATTGCTTGATTTTATCATCGCCAAATTGTTGTTTGTGGCAAGCAAATATTCCGCCTTGTCGATTAGCCCCGCATAATAGCTCTGCTCCAAAAGCTCCAAAACCTCGTCATTTTGGGAGAGAATCTCTAAACTCGTTTTAAGATTCGCCCTATTTGTTTCAAGCGAATAAATGGCATTTTCAATCTCGCTAAACGCCGTATTCACGCCCTTTTGCAACGAATAATATGCCTCTAGGCGCGTGTAATCGCTGATTTTGATATTTTCATAAATCTCAAAGCGCGAAAATAACGGCATTGCAAGGGACGCCAAAATATTATACACAAAATCCGCAGGTTGCAAAAACGCCTTGCCAAGCGAACCGCTCACATTTAGCGTGGGATACATTTGCGCTTTGGCGGAGTTTAGATTATGCACGGCGGCATTTAGAGACGCGATTTGCGCTGAAATATCAGGGCGATTTAAGATGATATTTGCGCTAGAATTTAGATTTACGCTAAAATCTGGCATATCAAAGGATTGTGGCATTATCGCAAAATAGCTGTTTTTTTGCGCGTCCTGCGAAATTTGCTCTGTGATATGCGAATCATCAAAAACGAAATTGCGATTATTTATCAAAGTGCGAATCTCATTTTTTTTAGCTTCATAGTCGTTTAGTAGCGTGTTTAAGCTCTGTTCTTCGCTTTGCATATCTGCTTTTTTCTCCAAAAAATCACTAAAAGAAACCAACCCACTTTTATACATAAAATCCATAATTTCAAGCATTTCGCGGTAGTTTATGACGCGCTCTTTGGTTAAAACGATATTATTTTGCAAATATTTGAGATTAAAATACGCTAGGGCAATGTCGCTAATTAGGGAGATTTGGAAATATTTTAGATTGCTTTTGGCGACTTCTAATTGCTCATATTGCGCATCCGTTGCGGAGGCATATTTGCCAAAAATATCTAACTCCCAAGACGCCATAAGGCTTGTATTGATAGTCGAATCGCCATTGTAGCTATAACTCGCACTTGCGCTAATATCTGGAATCTGCTTTGAAATCGCTAGTCGCACTTGCGATTCGGCACTTTTGATTCGCGTCTCATAGATGAAAATATCGCTATTTTGCGACAATGCGCTATGAATCAGATTTTTTAAACCATCATCTTTAAAAACCTCAAAAAGCGAATCCGTGCGCTCCGCATTTTGCGAATAAATATTGCGAAAATCGCCCATTTCAAAGTCGCTTTTTAGAGATTCTGCGGTGTAAGTCGCGCTACACGCATTAAAAAGAAGATTTATCAAAGCAAAAATGGCGCAAAAAGTTAGTTTTTTCATAAAAATGCCTTTAATTTTTAAAACTCAAAGCGAAATTTTAATAAAATATTTGTGAAATATTTGTGAAATAAAGGCGAAGTTATGAAAGATTCTGCGAAAAAATCGGCATTAGATTCTGCGAAAAATGCGAAAGATTCTGCGAAAAATCCCGTGCTGTTTTTGATAATCCCTTGCTACAACGAGCAAGAAGTCATTAAATTAAGCATTGAGACTATTGATAAAAAAATGCGCGATTTAATCGAATCTAACGCGGTTAGCAAAAAAAGCAAAATCGTTTTTGTGAATGACGGAAGCAAGGATTCAACGCTATCCTTGCTAAAAAAGCACAAAACAAAGCAAATGCAAATTGTCTCTTTAAGCACAAACAAAGGACACCAAAACGCGCTGTTAGCGGGACTTTCTTACGCAAAAGACAAATGCGATTGCGTGGTGAGTTTGGATTGCGATTTGCAAGATGATATAAATTTAATCGATAGATTCGTGGAATGCTACAAAAATGGCTATGAGGTGATTTATGGCGTGAGAAGCGATAGAAAAGAGGATAGCTTTTTTAAGCGAAGCACGGCAAATGCGTTTTATGGGCTTATGAAAATTTTGGGCGCGGACATCGTGCATAATCACGCGGATTATAGACTTCTCTCAAATCGCGCTTTGGGGCATTTGCTAGAATTTAGCGAAGTAAATCTATTTTTGCGAGGCATCGTGCCACTGATAGGATTTAAATCCACAAAATTATATTACAAGCGAATCGCGCGTGTGGCGGGTGAATCCAAATATCCATTTTTCAAAATGCTAAGTTTTGCAATCGATGGAATCACAAGTTTTAGCATAAAACCACTGCGAATCTTAACGCTTTTGGGCGCGTTAATCGCATTTTTTAGCTTATGCGTGGGCGTGTGGGCGTTCATCACAAAAATATCAGGCGAAGCGGTAAGCGGATGGACATCAATGGTGATTTCAATGTATTTTTTAGGCGGGATTCAACTGCTAGGACTTGGGATTATCGGCGAATACATAGGCAAAATCTACCGCGAAACCAAACGAAGACCGCTGTATTTTATAGAAGAAATCGTGGAGTAGATGGCAATTTGTTCTGGGGTAATCATTTGAATTATTTTTGCATTCTGAGCGAAGCGAAGAATCTTAAAAAATTTTCCCCCTCCCTTGCGATAAATACCCCACCCCAAACCCCTCCCGCAAGGGGAGGGGCTTTCTCTACCTCCCCCTCCCTTGCGGAGGGGGATTAAGGGGGTGGGTAAAAAACAATAAAAATCACAGATTTTGCGATTTTCGTGCGATTCGCAGAATCTATCGCAATTTTGTCATATTGAGCGAAGCGAAATATCTCTAACATAATCCGTCATTGCGAGAAAATGAGCGTAGCGAATTTTCGTGGCAATCTATGGCGCAATTAAAAGATTTGGATTGCCACGATTTTGCTACGCAAAATCTCGCAATGACAAATCAGTGGCAGATTCTGCGATTCGCGCAAAAAACGCAGAATTTATTCAAAAATCACAAAATCCCGCACGATTCACACGAAAAATCGCAGAATCTACCACAAAAATCCACGCATATCCCGCCAAATCTATCGCCGTTTTTTCGCCCCAAGTCTTTGCCAAAAGCGCAAAAATATCGCCCTGCGGTAGCAATCGATGATTTTATTCACCACTTCGCGCGCCCTTTGAAATCGCACATATCGCTTTTCTAAATTCATCCGCCACTGCCCAAAACCGCGCGCGTAGGGATTATCCGCGCTAAAAATCTCTCGCAAAAACTCCGCCAATCTCTTTTCGCCCTTCTCCACAACATTTGAGTCCAAAATCAAAGGTTCATTTAACATCGCAATGTAGGCATTTTCATCGCTATCCAAATATTTGATAAACTCCACAAACTCGCCCACACTCGCAAAATCCGCAAAATTCACAAATGCCTTTTTGTTAAAAATCGCGCCATCATCGATAAAACGCCCAAGATTCTGCGAATCTACACTATGAAATCCCCCCCCCCCAATAGATAGGCACAGAATCTGCCTTTTTGGCATCGATGATTTTTTCTGTCACATATCCCGCTGTGTCGGAGTTTTCAAAGCAAATGTTGAATTTATATTTGCGTAAAAATGCGATTTTATCATCCGCCAAAAATCCCACATTGTTTTTGAAACGCCCCGCAGAATCGACTTTTTTATACGCGCTTAACGCCTCAAATACCGCGCTTCGCAACTCATCTGCCTTGCCATTGCTTACTACAAAACTGCAAAATTTGCGCTTGGCAAACTCCGCACAGAAGGCACTTTTTTGATAAATTGCGCTATTTTTATCCACGCCCACGAGATTTCGCAGGTAATACGGATAGCGCAAATGCCGCGCACCAAAGTCCAAATAGTCGTAAGTTATCGCATAGTCGCAGAAATTAAAGTCGGCGCGACAATTTTCCGCCGTGTGAAAAATGCGAACGCAATCATAGTGAATGTGACGCGTGCCAAACACGCTATACACGATAAATTGCGGGTTTTTCTCATCGATGATAAACTCAAACTCATCGCCACAATTTTCGCTATTTTCTTTCAGCACTCGCGAAAATAACGCCAAGTCATCGCCCCCGCATCCATCTATAAATGCGATTTTGATTTGCTTCATTTTTTGTCCTTTTAGTTTTTTAGATTCTGCGATTCTCGTGCTAGATTCTAGCGCAGATTCTGCGATTTTGCGTTAGATTCGCAGAATCTCATATTTCGCCAAATCTCACGATTCGCAAAATCGCTCATCAATCTCACACGCCCTTTGCGCGAAATCCTCCGCCTTTTGCAAGTCCGCCTCCACCGCCTCGCCAGAGGCATAAATCCCCGCCACGCTTTGACAAGCATTCGCATCGCCCCTAGCACACGCCTCTTCGTAGAGTTCGATGGCGTCATTAAAGCGCATTTTGGCGAGAAACGCACTCTCCCTAACGCCCTGCCCGTATAAATACGAAATGCCTAAATTAAAGCACCCATCGGCGTTTCGCAGCTCACACGCACGAGAAAAGTAAGTATTTGCCACTTCAAAATTTTCGATTTTCGCATAGATTGCCCCCGCATTCACGCACCCAAGCGCACTTCGCAAATCACACCCGCGCTTATAATACGCAATCGCAAAATCCACTCGCACCTCCACGCCCACGCCATTTTCATAAATGTATCCAAGCGTAAAGCAGGACTGCGCGCCCTTTTTGTCGCAGGACTTTTTGAGAAAATCGATGGTTTGCTCGCACTGCGCGACTTCGCCCCCCTTGCACGCTTCAAGCGTTAGCGCGTCATCGCTTGTTTGCATCGCCAAAATCATCGCACCTTGCGCAAGTGCCAAGCCAAAAAGCATAAATTCTCCATAAATCACATATTTTGCAAATCGCTAATCGCGCTTCTAAATCGGCGTTATGCAGTCATTTGCGAAATTTAGCGATTGCGATAAGCACCGCAACGCCATAAATTTGCGACAAAATACGAAAAAATAAGGCGATTTTATTGACTTGCGTTTTTTTTTTTTTTTTTTTTTTGTATTATGCGCGAAAATTTTAAATAAAAGGATAATGGTTGAAAAAGTTAATTTGTGCTTTAATGTTAATTTTTAGCATTGGCTACGCAGATAAAGTTGGTGATGGAGAATTTTTTATTGGACTTAGCAAACTATGTATGTTAGATAATCAAAAAGAAGCGATACCGATTATTTTAAATGTGAGAAATTTTCTAAATACGGAGGATGAGAATTTGATGATTGAAGTAGGGTTTGATTTTGGTGTGTTAGCTGCTACATATTGCCCAGCATTATGGTGGTGGCTTGGAAAAATGTATGTAGAATATGACGAAGAAGTTATTGGAATTTGGATATTGAAAGCAATTATGCAAACCGCTAGTGAGCTTGGTATAAAAATGTATCAAAAATAACAGTAAATAGCTTATGCAAAAACTTTACCAAAATAACAACAAAAGAAAAAATGTTTTACAGCTTGACTATAAAGAAGCTAGGGATTTTTTCTTTACAGAAAAAAGCTATTGCGATTTTGATTTACCACCATATATCAAATTTAAGCCCTTGCTTAAAGCGATAGATGAGAAAATCGAAAAAGAAAATATTGAGTTTAAAAATATAGGTGGCAATACAGCAAACAATTTTGATAGCGTCAATTATAAATTATTTAACAATAAAAATGGCAAATATGATTGGCGTCCGTTTGAGCTAATCAATCCTTTTATTTATGTGTATCTTGTGCGCGAAATCACAGATGAAGCAAATTGGGAGTTTATACGCAATAATTTTAAAAAACTCAATAAAAATAGTCGCGTGAAATGCCATAGTATCCCCATAAAATCACAAAGCAAAAAGCCAAATAAAGCCGAGCAAATTACAGAGTGGTGGGAAAAAGTAGAGCAAGAATCTATAAAATATAGTTTGGCATTTGAGTATTTATTTGAGACGGATATAACAAATTTTTATCCATCAATCTATACGCATTCTATTGCTTGGGCTTTACATACAAAAGACACGGCAAAAGCAAATAGAAGCAATAGCGATTTAGGCAATAAAATCGATAAATACATTATGGTTATGAGCTACGGACAGACAAATGGTATCCCACAAGGCTCAGTTTTAATGGATTTTATAGCCGAAATACTTTTAGCCTACATTGATAATCTTTTGAGTGGAAAATTAAAAGAACTTAACAAAAAAGATTTTAGAATTATTCGTTATAGAGATGATTATAGAATCTTTGTCAATAATCCACAAATTGCAGATTTAATACTTAAAAATCTATCTATGATTCTTGCAGAAATGGGACTTAAACTAAATCCAAGCAAAACGATAGCTTCTCAAAATGTGATTCAAGATTCTATCAAAAAAGATAAAGTTGAGTGGCTTTTTGTAGAATCTCTTTTGAAAGAACAAACCACGCTTCAAAAACAGCTTATTATTTTTCATAAATTTGCATTAGCACACCAAAATAGCGGAACGCTTGATAAGATTTTGCCAATACTTTTGAATGATTTAAATCAATCCAAAGAAAAATTTAAAAAAGAACGCAGGGCAAGGCTATTTAAAACAAATCTAAATAAAGAAAATATTAAAGTTTTAGTCGCTATTTTGGTAGATATTGCTTCGTTTAACGCAAAGATTTATCCTGTCGCTATGTCGATTTTGGGATTTTTGCTAGATAAAATAAAGTGTAAAATATTTATTGATAGCACAATCCGCAAACTTCAAAAAATCAACAATAACGCCTATATGCAAATTTGGCTACAAAGGGCTATCATTAAATTGAATGTTACTCAAAATGATATTTTTGATGAGCAAATATGCAAAGAAGTAAGTCATATAACTTCGCTCCCTAAAAATAAAAAATACGAGATAAATCTATGGAATCTTGCTTGGCTTAATTGCAACGAATTAAAAGATTTGATTAAGAAATATCCTATAATCGATAGGCGAAAGCTTGGCAAATTAGCCAAATACGCACAATCAAACGAAGTCAATGTTTTTGAATATGGCTAATTGCTAATGCAAACATAGAAATTTAAGTGGATTTAAGTCGGCGGTTAGACAAAATGCCTTTAATAGGGCAACATTTGATTAAGAAAGGATAATAAATGAAGAAGTTAATTTACGCCCTTGTGGCGATAATGTGTGGCGTGTGTGCCGTAAATGCTGGTGAGACGCAAGATTTGTTGTGTGGTGATGAAAGTTTATCATATTGTATAAAGCACTTTGATAGGCAATGCGAAGCTAAAAATTATGGTGCTTGTGTTGAGTTGGGAGTTTTACACGAAGAGCAAAAACAATATAATAAATCCAAAAAATATCTTGAAATGGTATGCGACAAAGCAAATAGTAAAGATGGTTTTCAATTAGAGCGAATCGATGGTAGTTTAAGTCCAAAACTCCCCGCTATTATAATGATGCGAAGCGCTTGTGGTATGTTAGCGGAGCATTATTATGAAGGCTGGGGCGTTAGGCAAGATTATATAAAAGCATTGCAATATAATAAAAAGGCTTGTGATTTTGGTAGTGCAGAATCTTGCGCTGTGACTGGGCGTTCATATTATGTTGGCAAAGGCGCAAAAATAGATTATAAACTAGCAAAAAGCTATTTAGAAAAATCCTGTGAAATGCAAAGTGGTTTTGGTTGTTTGGGACTAGGCGCATTGTATGGGGAAGGCAAAGGTGTCCCAAAAAATCTATCCAAAGCAAAAGAGCTGTTTGGCAAATCCTGTGATTTTGGTAACCAAGATGGCTGTGATGGGTATAAAAAGTTAAATGAAAGGGGTGTGAGATAAGTTGGCGTTTGTCATTGTAAGGTGCAAAAATTTTTGTAGATTCGCGTGAAATTATCGTCATTGCGAGTCCTTGCGACAGCAAGGCGAAGCAATCCACTAATGCGAATCGTGAATCAAAGGTGAATCGCGGACTTTTGGCGAATCTAAATGTGATAATTTATCGATTCACTTTTGAAATATTATGCGAATCTATCTTTTAGATTCGCGTGTTTTGGATGGTTGCTTCGCTTTGCTCGCAAATCCTGCGGATTGCCACGAAAATGCTACGCATTTTCTCGCAATGACGGAGTGGGAGCGATTCGCTTTAAGTTTTGGATTGCTTTGATTTGGCGTTGTCGAATCTCGCAATGACAAACCCACCCCCTTAATCCCCCTCCGCAAGGGAGGGGGAATTTTAGATTCTGCGACGCAGAATCTCGCACTTTCAAAAAATCGCACTAGATTCTGTAAAATCGCAGAATCTTGTAATAACAAAATTTTTGCCCTTGATTCACACAAATCTAACGCGTTTTTTAATGCAACGCCGTGTTTAGCTCGATTTGGACTTTGCTACGAAATGCCGTCATTGCGCCACTTTTTGAGTCCTGCCTAAAATGCACTCCGTTTTTGCCAGATAGCTCACGCCCCTTGTAAAGGCAACTTTCCTTTATTTCAAAGTCATCGTTAATCTCGCGAATCTTTTGCGCTTCTTCATTTGAAATATAAAAAATCGTCCCCGCTAACACGGCGATTCCGCCATCTACCACGCACCCATCGCCTAGCGAAATGCCTGTGGAGCTATTCACGCCAAGCAGACAATTTTTGCCGATGCTGATAGGATTTGCGTTGCCACCGCTTAGCACGCCTAAAATACTCGCGCCACCGCCCACATCTGTGCCTTCGCCTACAATCACGCTTGAACTTATGCGCCCCTCATTCATACATTTGCCGACAACCCCCGCGTTGAAATTCACATAGCTAGCACCGGGCATTTGCGTATAGCCACCGCTTCCCAAATACGCGCCAAAGCGGGTTTTCGCCGAATCAAGTAGGCGGATATTATCGAACTGCGGGATTACCTGCATTAAATAGCGCGGGAATTTATCCACAAAGTCGATTCGCGGGAACTTTCCAGCGATTTTTAGCGCGATTTCATTTTGGCGCAAATATTCTAACTGATAGGGCGTATTGCCACTCCACGCGATATTTTCTAGCAATCCAAAAATGCCATCTAAATTCAAAGAGCGCAATTTCGCCTTTCCCAAAGACAGCGCAAGTAGCTTCATATAGCTAGATTCGACACTCTCGCACTGCGCGTCATTATAAATCACCACGAATCGAAACGGCGATTTGCAACAATCCAAATCCGCCTGTTTTTGCAACTCTAATAGCATTTGAATATTTTTGTGCGCGGATTTATCGGCTAGTGATTCGGCTAAAAAGGGCGTAAAAATTTGCAACACAGAATCTACAATCGCAGAATCCACGCGATAAATCGCTTCATTTTCGCTTTTTGCGATTAGATTTTGTGGTGCTTTTTCAAGTGCGTGGCATAGCACGGCATAGCTTCCCAAATTCTCGCACTTTTCGCCCACGCGCCAATTTAGCACGGGATAGGTTGCCTGTAAAACTACGCCTTTTTTCGCAGAATCTGCGGTAGATTCTGCGATTTTAAGCGATTCGCCCAAATCGCCATACGATTCACCCAAATCAACTCTGGCAATCCCAAACCCAAGCGGTTCTCTAAACTTCGCGCCTTCAACCTCTACAAACTTCTTAAACTCTTCTTTTGTCATTTTGGACTCCTTAAATTTAATTTTTCAAAATCGCGGTGGATTTTTCTACGAATTGAGCTGGTTTATACGACATTTTTGCCTTGCGTAAGCCCTCGATTCCCAAATCCTCCTCGCGATTTACAAAGCGCAAATGCGCCCATTCATTTTTCAAAAATTGCTGATTGATTGCCTGATAAATCCCCGCATAAAAGGTGTTGCCCTTTTCGATGTGAATGACAACCGAATCTTCGTTGATTTGCTCCCCAAGCGAAAATGCCGCGATTTTGCCATCAATGCGAATTGCCCCGCCCTTCATATCAAGCTGTGCAAAATTCTCCAAACTCGCCTTAATACCAAGCATTTCATTTTGCAAACCATCGCTTTTATCGCTATTTTCAAACCACTTTTGATACGCGCCAAGCACTTCAAGCGCATTCGCAGAATCTATGCGCTCGTAACTAAAATTTGGATAGAGATTAAAAAAGCGATTTAGGTGATTTTTTTTCTTGTGTAACGCCCGTCCGCCGAGTGCAATCAAATCCTCCACATTATAAATATAGTCGAATCTATCGCGGTTTGGGGCGATTTCAAAGGCATTTGGAAAGAGATTTTCTAACTCCGCGCTTTGATTTTGCTCTAAACTGCGAAGCGAAAAGGGCATTTGATTATCCAAAAAATATTCTTTCATTTTGGCAATCGCGTTTCTGTGATTGCCCCGCCCAAGCGGATAAAAGATAAATGGATAAGATTCGCTAGGGAATTTTGTCAGCACCACAAGGCAATCATCGATTATCGCGTATTTTATGCTCCGCGAAAAGTGCCAAATGTAGAGATTGCCAAAGAGCATATCACTTGCTTCTACGCGCTGTGCGTGGAAAAAATCCGCGATAATGCCCTTTTTATCGATGCTAATGTCAAAAAATTGCACCCCTACGCCCCCATACGCCTTTGGATTTCAAGCACGATATCAAAGCCGTTATTTAGCGCACTTGCGATTGAACCGCCACTTTTAAATAGCAAATCCCCCGCCACAAAGATATTTTTCACGCTTGATTCACACGAATCGCTTACAATAGGCACTCCCGCGTCATCTAAATCTAAATTGCATTTTTTTAGGAAGTCGATAGGCGCGACACCGCCGATTGCATAGATTATTTTGTCATAAATCTCGCTTGTGCCGTCTGTAAAATTGACTTTTGGCTTTTTAGCTCCGTTAATGTCGTGCGATTCAAGGCTCTCAATGTCAATGCCAAGTTTGGTTTTTAGCTTACCTGAATCGATACTTTTAAAAAGCATTTCGCGGTTTGTGTCGTTGATTCGGCTAAATTCTGTGCGCCGATAATTCAAAGTGGCGTCATTTTTTTCTGCCAAAAAGTAGGCATATTCCACCGCAGAGTTGCCACCGCCTACGATTAGGACTTTTTCGTTTTGGTTGATTGAATTTGCGTTAAAAAAGACTTTGTCGCGAATTTCTAGCGGGATAGGGTAGCTTGGCTTATTTGGCACACCCATTTTGCCGATTGAAATCACTACAAATCGCGCATTTAGCTCATCGCCACTTGTGCAGTGAAGCGTGAAAATATCGCCATTTTGGCTCACGCTCTCCACCTCCGTTTTAAAGCGCACATCGATATTATTTGTCGCCAAAATCTTATCAAACAAATCAAGCGTGGATTCCTTTGTGCCATCCATAAAGTAAATATTGCCATTCAAATCCACCTTTTTGCCCTTGTAGTCCTTATCCACGCGCTTGTTGTCCTTGTAAAATTTGCGAATGGTAGTGGAGTGATTTTCGCCCTTTTCGCACAAAATCACATCATCGATTTTGCAAATCACACTCTCAACCGCAGCTGCGATTCCGCCCGGTCCTCCGCCGATTATGGCGATATTATAGATTTTCATTGGTTTATCCTTTCAAATTTAAATTTAATGTTTTTTAAAATCTAGATTCTGCGATTTTGACGCAGAATCTAACGCAGAATCTCGCATTTTTGACGCACGATTCGCAGAATCTGCGCTAGATTCTGCGATTTTGGCATATTTCGCAGAATCTAGCACCAATTCGCGCTTTAATTCATTGCGATAAGCGTCATTTAGCTCATCTACGCCATCCATCAAAAGTCCTTGCGTGAATTTCTTTTCATCATCAAACTGCCCACTGCGCAGTCCCCAAATAAACGCAATTAGTCCCAAAAGCCCGATTAGCAAGGATACGCTAAGCATTACGGCAATCATTCCGCTATTCATCGCTACGAATCGCTTTGGATTTTTTCTAGCGCAAAATCCCGCGCAATTTGCAAGGCTTCTTTAATCTTATGCGGATTTTTCCCGCCAGCAGTGGCAAAATCATCTCTTCCGCCACCGCCACCGCCCAGCACTTCGCAAACGCCTTTAATCCACTCTTTTGCCGATAGATTCGCCACGCCATTCACGCCACAGCTAATGCTAATCTTGCCATTGTCGTTTGCGATAAGCATAATGGCGACTTTGGGATTTTCCTTTTTTGCTTCATCGATGATTGCCTTAATGTTTAGATTCGCCGCTACTTCCACAATCATCAGCTTCACTTCATCAATCATCTCAAAATTTAGGCTTTTTACGCTTGAATCTGTCTTGCTTTTGGCGTCCTTATACTTTTGGATATTTTCTTTTAATTTTGCGATTCCGCTCATAATATCGCTATTTTTTAGCACTTCACGGGCATTTGTCAAAATCGCCAAATTTTCTTTGGTGTAGTTATATCCTGCTTTTCCGCACACAGCTTCGATTCGGCGCACTCCGCTTGAAATGCCACTCTCTTTTGTAATGTAAAAATTGCCGATTTGCGCGGTATTTTGGATATGAATCCCACCGCAAAGCTCACAACTTGCGCTATTTTCATCATCGCCAAAACTCACCACGCGCACAACTTCGCCATATTTTTCGCCAAAAAGCGCGATTGCGCCGCCCTTTTTGGCATCATTTAGCGACATAAAATCCACCTTTGAATCAAGCGCGGAGAAAATCATCGTATTCACTTCCGCTTCGATGGCATTTAGCTCATCTTTGCTTAACGCCTTTGGGTGCGTAATATCAAAGCGCAAACGATTCGCCTCTACCAAACTCCCCGCTTGTGTGATATGAGAACCCAAAATCTTTCGCAAGGCAGAATGAAGCAAATGTGTCGCGCTGTGGTGTTTGGAGATTTCTATGCGATTCGCACTAACTCTCACTTCTACCAAATCGCCCACTTTTAGTTCGCTACTCGTGCTAATCTCGCTGATATTTAGCCCAAAATATTTTTTGGTGTAAATGACATTTGCGACTTTTTTGCCACGCATAAAAATCTCGCCACTATCGCCCACAGGTCCCCCGCCCTCCGCATAAAGTGGGGTTGAATCTAAGAAAATATATCCATCGCCATCCAAACACTCCACGCGCCGATAATTTATATCAAGCAATCCCAAAATCTTGCTATGTGCGCTATCTGCTTCGTAGCCGATGAATTTATTTTCACCAAATTCTTCTAGCAACACTCCAAAATCGCCATTTTTGATTTCATCGCCAGAGCCCTTCCAGCTTTTTTTGGAGCGTGATTTTTGCGCCTCCATACACTTATTAAAAGATTCTAAATCTACTTCATAATTATATGGTTTTAGCATATCTTGTGTTAAATCCAATGGGAATCCATAAGTATCATATAGCTTAAATGCAATTTCTCCATCAAACTTGTTTCGTTGTTCTAATATTCCAATTTCGGCCTCTGTCTTTTTATATTTACCAACACTTTTATTTATTTTATCCATATGTATTTTATTGAGTTTTGGATAATTAGTAGCTACATCTGCAACATTAAGCAAATAATCAATTTGTTCAGAGTTTTTTTCTATTATTTGTTCATCGTTATAGATAAGCCTATCTGTTTCTTTTTCAAATAACTTCATTCCCGATTCGATTGTGGTTAAAAATCGCTCTTCCTCTAACTTGCACTGCTCCATAATGTGCGCTTTTTTATCCTCCAAATACGCATAATGCGCCATAGATTTGCAAAGCGCGGGGATTAGCTTGTATAAAAATGCCTCTTTTAGCCCTAGCAAATATCCGTGTCGCAATGCCCTGCGCAAGATTCGGCGCAAAACATATCCTCGCCCATCTTTGTCAAAATTCACACCTTGCGCTAATAAAAACGCAATGCTTCTTATATGGTCGGCTATCACGCGAAAAGACGCCTTAAACTCATCGCTGTAAGGCTTACCTGTGAGATTTTCGCACTCACTCATCAAAGGCGCAAAAAGCGAAGTATCAAAATTATTTAGTTTGCCTTCAATTAGCGCAATCACGCGCTCTAATCCCATTCCTGTATCAATGCTAGGGCGCGGGAGTGGGCGTAAGTTGCCATTTTTGTCTCTCTCATATTGCATAAAAACCAAATTCCAAATCTCTAAAAATCTATCCCCATCGCCACCAAAATAATCCTCGCTACCGCTAAAATTCGCCTCCCCTTGGTCGATATAAATCTCACTGCAAGGTCCGCAAGGTCCTACTTCGCCCATTTGCCAGAAATTGTCCTTATCGCCAAAGCGTTTGATTTTGTCCTCGCCTACGAACTTTTTCCACAAACCAAACGCTTCATCATCGCTGTGGTGGATACTAATATAAATCTTATCTTTTGAAAATCCTAGCTCACGCGTGATAAACTGCCACGCAAACTCTATCACTTCCTCTTTGAAATAATCTCCAAAGCTAAAATTCCCAAGCATTTCAAAAAGCGTGTGATGACGCGCCGTGTAGCCGACATTTTCTAAATCATTGTGTTTGCCACCAGCGCGAATGCAAAGCTGCGAACTTGTGGCACGGGGGATTTTTGGCGCGGGGATTTTGCCTGTGAAAATGTCCTTAAACTGCACCATTCCCGCATTTGTGAAAAGCAAACTCGCATCATTTGGCACTAACGGCATCGAATCATAGACTTGATGCCCGTGTGCCTTGAAATAATCCAAAAATTTCTCTCTAATATCCAAACGATAATCCTTCTTTAAAAAAGCACGGATTGTATAAAAAAAGTGTTAAGATTCTGCTTAAAAAAGGCGAATTTTTTTATGTATAATTGCGCTTTTAAATTTTAAAATTTAAGGATTTTATAATGTATAATCCCCCCCCACCGTAGCGAATATGGCAAATTAGATTCAGCGAAAAATAAATTAGATTCAGCGAAAAATGCGCTAGATTCTGCGAAATTAGCCTTAAATCTCACTTATCTCATCACAAACGAGAACGAAAACACCCTCATAAATCGCCTATCAAATCTCATAGATTCATATCCTGCCAAAGTTGATTTATGCGTGATTAGCGGTTTTTTCAATGCCAAAGCATTACAAGAAATAGCACGATTTAGCGACAAACTAAACTCACTTACCATAATTTTAGGCAAAGATTCGCCTAGCACAAATGATTCTAGCATTGCCTTTTATTTGCGCCATAGCGATGAGCTAAATAATGTCGAGTTAGACATTATCAAAAATCAGTTAGATGAGATTAGTGCTACTAAAATCGCTTATGATTTTATCGATAGCCACAAATCTATCAAAATCTATACTTTTGATAGCAAAAAAGGACGCGCCACGCTAATCCACTCAAAAATGTATTTTCTCTACGATTGCACCAATCCCAAAATCGAGCAAAACGCCATCATCGGTAGCTCAAATCTAACCGCAAGTGGTTTGGGGCTTTATGGGACAAGCTCAAATAAAGAGCTAAATTTGCTTTGTGATTCCAAAGCGACTACCAAAGACTGCAAAATCTATTTTGACAATCTCTTAAAAGACTGCATAGATTCTACGCAAGCCGTGCTAAATTTGCTTAATACAAGCTATTTTTACCATAGCCCAAAAGACATTATTGATAAAATCGCGCCATATTTTATAGATGAGACACAGGATTTATCCGCCAATGAAACGCACGATTTAGAGCGTGGCGCACAGGCTTACAATCTTTATGATTTTCAAAAAAGCGCGACAAAAGAGCTACTAAAACGACTAAAAACATATCACATAGCCTTACTTGCAGACCCTGTGGGCAGTGGCAAGACTTTGAGTGCATTAGCCCTTGCCACGCTTTATAAGCGAATCGCCATTATTTCCCCAGCCAAGCTAAAAGCACAATGGGAGAGCTATCAAAATGATTCACAAAATTTGTTTATCCAAAATCAAAATATTAAATTTTATAGTTATGATGAAGCGACAAACAAAAATGATAGAAACGCATTTTTGCAAAATGCAGATTTAGTCATCATCGATGAATCCCACAACTTTCGCAACGATAACGCTACCTATCGCAAATTTAAAGAGAAATTAGGGAGAGATTCGCATATTTTGCTACTCTCTGCCACACCGATAAACAATAGCTATTTGGATTTAGCAAGACAGCTCACGCTAAATAGCGATTACATTACCATAAATGGCAAGGTGCTAAATCCCATAGCAATTTGCAAACGCGCAAATGAAATCACCAAACAAGATTTGCAAGATTCTTATAAAGATTTGCAAGGGGATTTCAACGATTCAAATGATTTATCCCAAATTATCCTGCCACCTGATTATTACAAACTTTGCAATCTCATCTTTTCGCGCTCCGCACAAGACATAGAAGCACACCTAAAATCACAGGGCAAATCCCTACCTACAAAACAACCCAAGAGAGAATATTGCTCATCAATCCCCACGCATATCGATTTTAGCATAGATTCATTGCTAGAAATTTTGGGCGTAAATCCAAGCAAAAATAGCCTAACATTTTGCATTTATGACCCTTATAGTGAGCGGTATTTGCCCCGCGAAATCATCGAATTGCTAAAAAGCGACAATCTTTCAAATTTAGGCGATTACTCCACGCCACGAGGATTTTTATGTATGTCGCTTATCAAAGCATTAGAATCTAGTGTCGATGCGTTTAGTAGCATTTTAGATAAAATCATTGATTACCACACGAGCTTTTTAGATGGCGATTTTAGCGAATCTAGTGATGATTTAGACGAATCTAGCGCATTCCCACAGCGATTGCAAAGCATTATAGATTCAAACTACATTAGCGATTTAAGCGATGGATTTTATAGCGATATTCAAAGCGATTTGGATAAATTGCTTCATATAAAATCAAAGTTAGCTTCTTATGATTCAAAGCGCGATTTCCCCAAAAGCGAAAAATTCAAAGCCCTAAAAAAACTCATAAATTCTTGCAACGACATAAAGCGCGAAAAACTCATCATTTTTACAGAGAGCATAGTTACCACAGACGCACTCACAGACGCACTAAAAGCGACTTTTTCGCATTTGAGTATCGAATCTATCACAGGCAACACAGGCATAAAAGATTTTAGCAATTTTAAAAAGCGATTTTCGCCAAAATCCCTGCATTACGAGCTAAAAGATGGCGAGTGTGAAATCGACATTTTAGTTGCCACAGATTGTCTAAGCGAGGGGCAAAACTTGCAAGATTGTGCAAACTTGCTAAATTGGGACATTGCGTTTAATCCTGTCCGTGCGATTCAGCGAATCGGGCGGATTTGGCGCATTGGCTCAAAGCACGAGCTAAATCATATCACGCATTTTTTCCCCGATATGAAGTTAGAAGAATATATCGATTTAGAAGCAAAGCTCCGCTACAAATTAGAAGCGGCAAACTCCGCCACCGCGCTAGAAAATCCATTTTCGATAAATGAGAAAAAATACAGCGCACACAAAGATTTACGCGCAAAACAGCTAAAAGCAATGGAGAGCGAATTTATCGCATTAGAGCAAGAATCTAACGCCTTTGCCAATCTCTCAAATCTCTTTGATTTTACCACTCCACCGCCTAGCCATTTGCAAAATGGCATTTTTTCGATTGCGCTCAATTCGTCATTGCGAGATTTGCCAACGGCAAATCGTGGCAATCTAGATTCCCAAAACCTCCTTTTCGCACTTTTAGAAAATCTAGATTCGCACACAAAATCTATCGAGCAACTATATCCGTGCATTTATGACATTTCAAGCAAGATTTTGCACCCAAGCGTGAGGCAAACTGACAAATACGCAAATCTATCGCAAATCCTCCCACTAAAAGAACTCACGCAAAAGCCACCCCAAGAAGCAATCACTTCTCTTGAAACGCTTACCAACGATTACAGAGATATTAGCGTGTTAAAGCACATTTTTGCAGATTTGACACAAAAATTAAATGAGCAAATTGATTCAATGCAAAAGCAAATCTCTCAAAATGCTTCGCGAGATGGCGGACTTGTCCCTAAAAATCCCAAACCAAAGCCATTTAAACTAATAGCGTGGCTACTTATAAACCCAAACTTTACCACATTACAAGGACAAAATAATGCAAGATAAAATTAAAACCGCCCTACAAAATCTCCAATCCCAAAGCAAATCATTCAAAGATTTGCTAGATTTGTTATTTCCAACATACAAAGATGAAGCAAGTAACGAAAATATAGCGAATCTATCAAATGAAAATTTTGATTTTGCAAATGCGATTATTTTTTATTCTAATGCAAAAAACGATGACAACTTAGAAAGCTCCAAAAGCGGACATAACAATCTAGCATTTAGCCTTATTAACACACATTCACACAAAAGGGCGGATTTGATAGATGCCACTCGTGATATAAATAAAGCAATCACAAGTTATAACATTATCTTTTTTGTAAGCTCTACGCATTTATCCATAGCCTTTGCCACACGCCGAGAACATAAAATCACAAACACAAAAGATGTTTTAGAAAAAATCACTCTCATAAAAGATATAGATTTAGCCCACCCAAGCCACGCCCACCGAAAAAATTTAGACCAAATCGCCCAAATCAAACCAAAAGAAGTAGATAATTATTACAAAGAGATTTTAGAAACTTTAAGCATTTCAAGCCTAAACAAAGAGTTTTATAAAAAAATTTTCACGCATTTTGCGGACTTTGTAGAAAATCTCACATTACCAAACACAAGCGATGAGCAAACCAAGCGTGATTTTGTCCTGCGCCTATTTTCACGCATTTTGTTTTGTAAATTTTTGGAGAAAAAGAGCATTATAAACCCAAATATTTGGGATACAGCTTTGAGCCAAAATTATTACCACGAAGTGTTAGAGCCACTCTTTTTTGCCACGCTAAACACGCCAAAAGATTCACGCGATTACGACTCTTTGCCCGAGCAAATCACTAGCCTTTTAAGCGCGATTCCTTACCTAAATGGCGGATTATTTAGCCCACAGGACAATGATTTTTATGATTCGCAAAATTCAAATATCGATTCGCCATACATTTCAAACACCCTATTTAAAAATCTTTTTATCACGCTTAATTCTTATCATTTTACTATCGATGAGGCAGATGAGAGCGCGGAGGAAGTGGCATTAGACCCCGAGCTTTTGGGGCAGATTTTTGAGAGTCTGTTATCCCAACTTTTTACGGACAACAAGCTAGAAAAACTAGATAAAAACACACTTCGCAAAGCCACAGGGAGCTACTACACGCCCCGCGAAATCGTGCGCTATATGGTGCGTAGCGCGATTTTATCGCATTTGCAAACCACACTAAAAGACAAGGTTGATTCACAATTTTTAGAAAATCTTGTATTTGGTAGCATAGATTCTTGCGATGATGCGCAAAAGCAACCAATCTTAACCGCCATAAATAATATCAAAATCCTAGACCCCGCTTGTGGTAGTGGCGCATTTCCTATGGGGATTTTGAGTGAGATTATCCGTATCCAAAGCGATTTAGGCGACACACGCCCACTTTATACGCGCAAATTAGAGATTTTACAAAATTGCATTTATGGCGTGGATATTCAGCCGATGGCTACCGAAATCGCGCGACTTCGTTGCTTTCTCTCCCTTATCATCGATGAGGATTTTAGCCACAGCAAAGAGCCAAACCCCTTGCCAAATTTAGAATTTAAATTCATCTCCAGCAACTCGCTTTTGCCTTTGCAGACCTCATTGCAAGATTCGCGTGGCAGACAGCTTGGCAGCGATATTTACGAAAAAGGCTTGATAGAATTGCAACAAATCCGCACCGAAACATTTACTAGCCACGACAAAATCGCCCTACAATCAAAATACAAAGCCACGATAGACAAAATCGCAAAAGATTTATTATTTGAAAAACAAGGCGAGATGCCACTTACCAAATGGAATCCCTTTAATCCCAACGATATAGCGCAATTTTTCGATAGCGCGTATATGTTTGGCGTAGAATCTTTTGACATTGTCATAGGCAATCCGCCCTATATCCGCCAAGAATCTATCCCCAACAAACAAGCGATTTTATCCGCATTTGCAGATTTTGCGTGTAGCACCGCAGATATTTACACCTACTTTTTTGCCAAAGCCCTAGATTTACTCGCACCACAAGGCATTCTCACCTACATCGTTAGCAACAAATTCGCCCGCGCAGGCTATGGCAAAAACTTGCGCTCATTATTATTGCGCCACACCATTGAATCCTACACAGATTTTAATGGCATAAAAATCTTTGAAAACGCTATCGTAGATTCGTGCATACTCCAAGTATCAAAGTCCGCTCCACAAAATAACCAAATCCGCTATGCCAAAGATTTATCATCTAAAAATTGCGATTGTATCCCCCAAGATTCGCTCAATGCCGAAGCCTTTATCTTTGTAGATTCACACACCCTAGATTTAAAACAAAAGATTGAAAAAATCGGCACACCGCTTAAAGAATGGGATATTGAAATCTATCGTGGCGTTTTAACGGGCTACAATGAAGCCTTTATTATCGACACTGCGACAAAAGAAGCGATTTTAGATTCGTGCGAATCTAGTGCAGAGCGCAAACGCACAGAGCAAATCATAAAGCCAATTTTGCGAGGACGCGACATTAAAAGATATAGCTATGAATGGGCGAATCTGTGGCTGATAAATACACACAACGGCTATGAAACTAAAAGTGGCGCGAAAATCCCGCCCATTGACATAGGCGAATATCCCGCACTAAAGGCGCATTTGGATAGATTCTACACACAACTACAAAAGCGCACCGACAAAGGCACAACGCCGTATAATTTGCGAAATTGCGCGTATTTGGAGGATTTTGAGAAAGAAAAGATTGTGTATCCAGAAACTTCGCAAGGTGCTTATTTTATGTATGACAGCACAAAGATATTTTTAGAAAAAACTTCTTTTATGATTATTAGCAAAAATTTAAATACAAAATTTTTACTTGGTTTATTAAATAGCACTTTGATAACATTTTATTTTAAAAATTTTTGTGGAGGTTGTATTTTAGGGCAAAAAGGGTATCAATACAATAAGCACGCATTAGAAAAAATCCCTATCCCAAAAATAACGGCGAAAAACCAAAAAACCGCCGATGAGATTGTGAATCTCGTGGATAAAATCCTTGAATCTAAATCACAAGGCAAAGACACAACCCCACTCGAATCCAAAATCGATGATTTGGTTTATAAACTCTACGATTTAGATTCTGATGAAATCCAAATCGCAGAATCTCACAATAACAAATGCAATTTCACGCATTTTGGCTCTTATGTGAATCAAATGTGAATCGCCCCACCAACGCATTTGCATTTTTAGCTATAATTCGCTACAATCCGCGCTTTTTAATCCACGATTTTAAAGGACAAATTCACAATGCAAAATACCCAACATATCCGCAATATCGCCGTTATCGCACACGTAGACCACGGCAAGACGACATTAGTAGATGGGCTTTTAAGCCAATCAGGCACATTTAGCGAGCGCGAAAAAGTCGATGAACGCGTAATGGATAGCAACGACTTAGAAAAAGAGCGCGGTATCACAATCCTCTCCAAAAATACCGCAATCAACTACAAAGGCACAAAAATCAACATTATCGACACGCCAGGACACGCGGACTTTGGAGGCGAAGTCGAGCGCGTGCTAAAAATGGTCGATGGCGTGCTACTGCTTGTCGATGCGCAAGAGGGCGTGATGCCACAAACCAAATTTGTCGTAAAAAAGGCACTAGGCTTTGGAATCCGCCCCATTGTCGTGGTAAATAAAATCGACAAACCCGCCGCCGAGCCTGATAGAGTGGTAGATGAAGTGTTTGATTTGTTCGTAGCGATGGGCGCAAGTGATGAGCAACTTGATTTCCCCGTGATTTATGCAGCAGCGCGAGACGGCTATGCAATCAACAATCTAGAGGACGAAAAAAAGAATTTAGAGCCGCTCTTTGAAGCGATTTTGCAATCTGTCGCCGCGCCTAGTGGTAGCAGTGAAAATCCGCTCCAAATGCAGGTTTTCACGCTAGATTATGATAACTATGTCGGCAAAATCGGCATTGCGCGGGTGTTTAATGGCGTTGTCAAAAAGGGCGAATCCGTAATGCTCGCAAAAGGCGATGGCACAAAAGAAGTAGGCAAAATCACTAAGCTCATCGGCTTTATGGGACTTGCCCGCACCGAGATTGAGAGTGCTGGAGCGGGTGACATTGTCGCTATTGCAGGGTTTAACGCCGTAGATGTGGGCGATTCGATTGTGGATAAGGACAATCCTATGCCCCTAGACCCTATGCACTTAGAAGAGCCCACGATGAGCGTGTATTTCGCGGTGAATGATAGCCCGCTAGCTGGCACGGAGGGCAAACACATCACCGCAAACAAAATCAAAGATAGATTGCTCAAAGAAATGCAGACAAATATCGCAATGCGGTGCGAGGAAATGGGTGAAGGGAAATTCCGCGTGAGCGGGAGAGGCGAGCTCCAAATCACAATCCTAGCGGAGAATCTACGGCGCGAGGGCTTTGAGTTTAGCATTTCACGCCCCGAAGTGATAATCAAAGAGGAAGACGGCGTGAAAAAAGAGCCATTTGAGCATTTGGTAATCGACACGCCACAGGATTTTAGCGGGACGATTATCGAGCGACTTGGGCGCAGAAAGGCAGAGATGAAAGCGATGAATCCTATGAATGACGGATTTACGCGATTGGAGTTTGAGATTCCCGCACGAGGGCTTATCGGCTATCGAAGTGAGTTTTTGACCGATACAAAGGGCGAGGGAGTGATGAATCACAGCTTTTTAGAGTTTCGCGCATTTAGCGGGAGCGTGGAGTCGCGCAAAAATGGCGCGCTCATCTCTATGGAAGCAGGCGAGGCGACAGGATTTTCGCTTTTTAACATTCAAGAGCGAGGGGTGCTATTTATCGCGCCACAGGCAAAAGTCTATGTGGGAATGGTGATAGGCGAGCACAGCAGGGACAATGACTTAGATGTCAATCCCATCAAAGCAAAGCACCTTACTAATATGCGCTCAAGCGGGGCAGATGAGGCAATCAAACTTGTGCCACCGCGAGATTTGACGCTTGAACGGGCATTAGAGTGGATAGAAGAAGATGAGATTTTAGAAATCACACCTTTGAACTTGCGAATCCGAAAAAAGATTTTAGAACCAAACTTGCGCAAAAGAGCGAATAGCAAAAAATGAAAAACGCCCCAGATTCTGCGATTGTCTCAATCATCATCCCCATTTATAATGTCGCGCCGTATTTGCGCGAATGCGTAGATTCTGCACTAAATCAAAGTTATGAGAATTTGGACATAATTTTGGTAGATGATGGCAGCAGTGATGAGAGTTTGCAAATCGCGCTAGATTCTGCAAAAAAAGATGAGCGCATTTTTGTCATTTCAAAACCAAATGGCGGACTTTCTTCTGCGCGGAATTTTGGATTAGAGTTCATCAAAGGAAGCGCGTTGCGTGAGTTTTTCAAATCGCAGAATCTGCGCGATAAAATACCATCATTTACCCAAACCCACACTAAAAACGCGACCACAAAAGAGATTTCGCCAAGCGAGATAAACGCCCATTTTACGCAAATATCGCCAAATTTTATCAAAAGCGATTTAGCGCAAATAAATTCTTTCATTACGCAAAAACTGCCAGATTCTGCGATTATCCACTTTTTGGATAGCGATGATTTTTTGGAAAATGATTGCATTGAGATTTGTATGCAGAATCTGCGCGAAAAAAATTTAGAGATTTTCGCGCATAATTGGAGCGATTTAAGCGAGTGCGGGGAGCGCAAAAATGGATGGTATTTGAGCGATATCAAAAAGCAAAATTATGAAAGCGGATTAGAAATGCTTGTGGCAAATAAGTATTATGCCTTTTTCTTTGCGTGGCAGGGGGCGTTTCGCGCGAGGATTTTGAACCGCTATGCTTTGCGATTTAGCGAGAATATTTATCACGAGGACCACGACTTTGGGACGCTACTTTTTTGCTTGGCGCACAAGGTGGCATATCAAAACGCGCCACTTTATATCTATCGCCAAAGAGCAGAATCTATAATGAATACGCAAAACGCAAACGGGGGGGGGGATTTGCTTACAAAACTGCCTAATTTCTTGCGACCTTTGAGGGCGGACTTTGATGATTATAAAGATTTGCGAGGGTATTTTAAAAGTTATTGTTTAGTGGCGATGGGACGCAGAATCTATGATTTTTGGAGGGCATTTGGAGGCGATGAAACATATTTCAAAAAATCCACTCTTTGGTATGCCAAAAATTACATCGATAATTTTTATAACGCAAAAACTTTCTACGCCCCCAAAGCAAGGGAAAATCTCTCTGCGATGGGATATAAAAATCTCACATTTTGGCATTTTTATTTTGCGATAAAGTCGCGCGCGCGGGATTTGGAGAATTATTTACGGCGATTTGCATTAAAGGGCAAAAATGCAAAATCCTAGATTTTCTATCATCATCCCCATTTTTCGCGTGGAAAATTTTATCGCCCAAACCCTGCAAAGTGCGGTAAATCAAAGTTATGAAAACATTGAAATTATTTGCGTTGATGATTGCGGAGGCGATAGAAGTGTGGAGATTGCAAAAGAGTTTGCGCTAAGTGACCAGCGAGTGAAGATTCTGCAAAATTCGCGCAATCTCGGCACTTTTGCCACGCGAAATATTGGCGCACTAAATGCAAAAGGCGAGTATTTGCTATTTTTAGATGGCGATGATAAATTAGCATTGAATGCGTGTGAAAGGGTAGATTCTGCGATTATAAACGGGGGGGGGGGATTTAGATATTGTAGCATTTAACTACACGCACAAGATTTTGCACCCGCAAAACGCGCTATTTTCTATCAAAGATTTCGCGCTGTATGCTGCAAAAAACGGCATTGGCAGATATTGGGCACTGTCAAATAAGGCGATTTTGCGAAAAACCTACGCAAAATCGCTCCAAAATTTAGATTTAAATCAACGGATTTTGGTATCAGAGGATGTCCTAAACTTCGCAAACCTGCTATTCCACGCCAAAAATTATGCCTGCATAAATGATAAATTATACTTTTACCGCCAAAATCAAAACTCCATAATGCAAAGGACGGACGCTAAAAAACTCCACTTGACCGCGCAAAATCATAATTTGGTGATAAAAACGCTACTGCATTTAAGTGCAAACTTATCGCCCCTATCGCAGAATCTAGCGCGAATTATCTGCATTGAGTTAGAAATCTCAAACATCAACTTTGCAAAACGGGCATTAAACAAATCCACGCTAAACTACCTAAAAACGAGTTTTTATAAGAAATTTTTACGATTGAAACAAAGGCATTTCGTGGCAAAGATTCGCAGAATCTAGTGCGGGAAAATATCAAAAAAACGCAGAATCTAATGCGAAAAATATCAAAATCGCAGAATCTGCATTGCTCTCCGTCATTGCGAGATTTTGCGAAGCAAAATCGTGGCAATCCAAGATTCTGCGAACGCAGAATCTAATAAAAATCAATCGTGCGAAGCACCCAAATCTCGCCCGCTTCGTGGTGCAAAAAAATCGGGAGCAAGGTGCAAGTCAGTGCAACCGCCGATTTTTTGCTAGAAGCGGAAAAGCGAGGCTCTCCCCCTAAAAGCGAAAAGCGGCTGCTTTTTGGGAACACAATTTAAATGAAGTCGGGGGGGGGGGAGCGGGAGCGGGGTGCAGCCCTTTTTGCGAGAAAATAAGAGATTTTGAATTGAATTTAGGTGACAAAACCGCAGAATCTAAAATGAGATATTTCGCTTCGCCCAATATGACAATTTTTTTTGGATTGCTTCGTTGTGTTCGCTACGCTCACACTGCCTCGCAATGACAAAATGAATCAGATTTTGCGATTTGTTCCCCCTCCATTGCGGATGGGGCTAGGGGGTGGGTTTTTTGCATTAGATTCAGCGAATTTTTGATTTTTTTCGTCATTGCGAGATTTTGCGTAGCAAAATCGTGGCAATCCATATTATTATTTTTGGATGATTGCTTCGCTTCGCTCGCAAATTCTACGAATTGCTTCGGCACTTCGTGCCTCGCAATGACGAAGTGGGGGTAGATTCTGCGATTTTCGTGAGATTCGCAGAATCTACCGCATAAAATCACTCTTTCATCGCCACTAGCAAGTCCAACACCAAATTTGCCTGATGTGCGGCACAAATATTCACACGGGGCGACATTAGCCCATTGCCCACCTTTGCTTCGCTCACCAAATCCCCGCACACATAGAAATTTTGCGCGATTTTTTGCGTTTGAATCGCATTTGATTGCCCATATCCTGCAAGTCCCGATGCGCAAATAAGTGGCGTTTGCGGAAAATGTGCGTGAAAATTCTGCGCTATCATCGCCTTTGCCACCGCGCTATCAAACGCCTCGCAAACTATGTCGCAGTCCTTAAAAAGCGTGGGTAGATTGTCAGGCGTAATGCGAAGATTATGCGCATTCGTGGTGATAAATGGATTTATCTGCGCGATTTGCGCGCTTAATGCCTCCGTCTTTAACTTCCCCAAATCGCTTATAAAATAGCTTTGGCGATTGAGATTGCTAGGCTCAACCACATCAAAATCAATCAGCACAAGCCGTCCTACGCCTATTCGCGCAAGCATTACAGCGATATTTGAGCCAAGCCCACCAAGCCCACAAATCGCAACGCAGGACTTTTTTAGCTTGTTATGCACCTTTGGCGTGTGGCGCGAACTCATCATCGCCTCCAACGCCGCCCTAGGTGGCATAATCCCGCGCGGTATGCAAAATAGCTCATCGCCATCTTTTAGCGCAATCGCTTCGCGGGTGCAAAAGCCATTGACAATCCACACATCGCTTTCACTCTCACTTTTTGCACTCAAAAACTCCGCGCTACTCTTTGCGTCCGTCTCACAAGGGTTGTTGTTAAATCGTATTTGCATAGTTGTCCTTTGTGGTAAGATTTTGGCGTGAATTATACTAAATTTTATCGCTGTGAATCTCTACGCCCTCGCATTCGCGCTTTGCGCCATCAGTGTTGTTTTTAAAAATATCCCAAAAGGGAAATTCTTTGCATTGCGCGGGGCGCACGGGGTAGATTTGGCACTGCCTAGTAGATTCATCAAAAAAAATACACGCAAAGCCGTTTTGGTATGGCTTTTCGATAAGTGAGTATTTTACGCCCACTTGGCGGACGAATCGGCTCGTAAAATCGCCAAAATTTAGCCCCAAAAATTCTGCGATTTTGCCCATTTCATCTTTGCTTAAAAAAATATATCCGCTCTCTCCAATACAGCATTTACCCCCGCACTCTGCGCATTTTGATGGATTGAAGCTAAAACCAAAGCCATCTTTTGTGAGCTTTTTTTGCGTGAGTTTTTGTGGTGAATCTTGCGTGGATTGTGTTGTTTTGCGAACTTGATTTGCAAAATCTACAATAGAATCTTTTTTCTTTAAATTAGATTCGCTTGCTTCTTTTCGCAAAAGGGCTGCACCCCCCACCCCGCTCCCCCTACGCGCCAAAAGCTGCCGCTTTTCGCTTTTAGGGGGAGAGCCTCGCTTTTCCGCTTCTAGCAAAAAATCGGCGGTTGCACTACTGCAACCTTGCTCCCGATTTTTTGCACCACGAAGCGGGCGAGATTCGGGTGCTTCGCACGGATTATTTTTATTAGATTCTGCGATTTTCGCAGAATCTTGGATTGCTTCGGACGCTTCGTTCCCTCGCAATGACGAATCTATTTTAGATTCTGCGTTTTTCACACGATTCGCAGAATCTAGCGCAAATTGCATACCCAAAGACGAATTGCCTTCTTTCATAAGTCACTCTCATTTATTTTAATGCTCTTCGTTTTGCAAAATGCGAAAATCTCCCTTGCCTCCGCACTATGCTCGGTATCCACAAAGTTAAAAATCGGAGGCAAAACCTCCAAATATTTTTTGCTAAAATCAGCACTTATCATCGCCAAAGTGGCGTTTTTTTTGGATTCAATTCGCGCATTTTTTTTAGGATAGACAAACTGCAACGCACTAACATTAAAGCCATTTTTTTGAAGCGCACTAAAAATGTCCGCCAACGCGCTACTTTTATAGCAAAAAATAAATTTGCCATTTTTATTAAGCGCGGTTTTAGCGATTTTGGTAAGCGATTCAAAGGGCAGATTTTCGCTTTTTTTTGCCAAAAAAAGATGATTTTTGCGTGGCGGGGGCGAAAATCTATCATAAAACGGCGGATTTGAGATGATAAAATCAAACTTTTTTTTGGATAGATTTTGCAATGAATTTTGATTCGGCGAATCTATGCGCGATTTAGTCAAATCTACGCTAGATTCGCGCCCAAAGATTTCAATCGCATTTTCGCAAAAAATGTTCGCGCTTATATGATTAAAATCCGCATTTTTCTTGCATAATTTCGCATTGCGACTATCAATGTCAATCATCGTTAAATTCACACCAAAGTCCCGCCCACAGAGTAGTCCCAAGATTCCACAACCCGCACCAATATCTACCACACTCACACCATTTTTCAAAAATCTTGCAATAAACGCATACAAAAACAAACTATCGCTATTGTAGCAATAGCCATTTTGTAGCTGATATAGGCTTAAAACGGCTTTATCCATAGTATTGCGTCCTCTCCAATTTGTGCGCTATGCAAAATCCGCCCACCAAAATCGCTATGAAAGTTCCGTCCCACTGCGATTTTTGGCGATATAAAAACAAGCAACAAATCGATTTTATCCCTAAACAGCGCGAAGCTTTTCCCCCCGCCCTCAATTATGCTAAATCCATCTTGCAAAATGTCGCAAATGTCGCTATGAAGCGTGATTTGGCGATTTTTTACGCTATAAATTTTTAGGGTTTTGTCCTCGCATTTTTTTAAACTAGATTCACTCCCAAAAATGCAGACATTTGGGGCTTTTGCGCTTTTTGCTAGGCGCGAATCTAGCAGCGGATTATCATTTAAAATCGTTTTGGTAGAAATGATAATGCGCTTTGCAATTTCGCGCAGTTTGTGAGAAAAAATGCGCGAATATTCGCTTGAAATAATGCCACCTTCAAAGCTACCATTTAGTCGCTGGGCGATTTTAAAAACGCTCAAACGCCTATTTTTGCGCAATCGCAAAAAGGGATAGAGCAAATCTCTGCCCCTATTTTGCAAGACTCCACGCGTGATTTTAACGCCAAATTTTGATAGATTTTCCGCGCCACCACGCGAATTTTCGCCACTCTCATCTACGCTAAAAATAATGTGCTTAAATTCCAAAGCCTTTAAAAGCTCGGCGCACGGGGGCGTTTTGCCGTAATGATTGCAAGGTTCTAGCGTTACAAAAATGCTTGAATCACGCAAGATTCCGCTATGATTTGCCACCAAAAAATCAAAAATTTCACTTGCATTTTTTAGTGTTTGCAAAATCTCAAAATCGTTGCCTTTTAGCGCGATATAGGCGGATTTGGCTGCTTTTAGCTCGGCGTGGCAATCGCCACATTTGCTATGCGCTTCAAGCGACAAAATGCGCCCATTTTTATCCAAAATAAGCGCACCTACGCTAGGATTTGGCAGGGCAAGAAGCTGATTTTCCCACGCCTTGCGCAGTGCCAAGTCCATATAAAAATCTAATTCCATTCAAAAATGCTTTTTGCCTTTTTAATGTCGCTGTATGAAAAAGTGCGCGAATCTAATCTAAAATGCGTCTCATCGGCACTTTGCAAAGTCCCGCAAATTTTGCTTTTGTCATTTAGTGTGATTTGGATTTTTTGATTTAAAAAGCACTTAAAATGGCGCGGTTTGTTTAGGATTCGCTCTAATCCGGGCGAACTAACCTCCAAGCTATACTCTCTCTCAAAAGGCTCATAAACATCAAGCAGCGGGGATAAAATCTCGCTAATCTTTTGGCAATCATCGTGCGTAATGCCGTTTTCTTTGTGAATGCAAACGCGCAAGATGAGATTGTCATTTTCGCGCACCACTTCAATGTCAAACAAATCATAACCGCTAGATTCGACAATCTGTGCGATTTGGGCGGATAGTTTGGCGTCAATCATTTAAATCCTCTCTTTTTGGATTTGTGTTTGTTCTCGCGCGACTTTTTTTGTCATTGCGAGATTCTGCGTAGCAGAATCGTGGCAATCCAAAATAAAATCTAATCCGTGCGAAGCACCCTTAATCTCGCCCGCTTCGTGGTGCAAAAAATCGGGAGCAAGGTTGCAGTAGTGCAACCGCCGATTTTTTGCTAGAAGCGGATTAAGCGAGGCTCTCCCCCTAAAAGCGAAAAGCGGCAGCTTTTGGCGCGTAGGGGGAGCGGGGCGGGGGGTGCAGCCCTTTTGCAAAAAAGAATTTAGCAAATCCAAACGCAAATTAAAATCTAAATTTTTATGGGATTTATTGATTTTTTTTTCTAGCATTGATTCGCCTTGCTTTTTAAATCTTTTGATTTGGATGGTTGCTTCGCTTTGCTCGCAAATTCTGCGAATTGCTTCGGCGAATCTATCGATTCGCCTCGCAATGACGATTCGTTTAAATGCTCTTTTGCGTGGATTTTTCTAAAAATGCCCTCCAATCTATTGATATTTTCCAAACTCTCATCAATCACAAAATTAAGATTTGGCGTCCTATACCACGATAATTGCGCTTGTAAGTTCGCGCGAATCGCCCCACTAGCCTTTTTTAGCAACTTCAAAGCATCATTTGCACTCAAATCGCCAAGCGAATTTTTATCCAAAAAAACCTTTGCAACTTCCTTGCCTTTGCTACATTCCACGCGCGTAATGGCAATGCTTTTCAATCGCGTATCCTCTAAATCAAACAGCACCTCTTGCAACGCCTCTTGCAAAAGCGATTGCGTCCTTAAAATCTTTACATTCATCGCAAAATCACAGCTCTTTTGCCTTGAAAATCTCTTTGATGATTTCAAAGCTATCGCCGACTTTTATGTCGTTGAATGAATCCAACATTATCCCGCACTCATAGCCTTTGCCGACTTCTTTGACATCATCTTTGAAGCGTTTGAGCGATGAGATATTGCCTAAATGTAGCACCTTTTCGCCCCGCAATAAGCGCACTTTGTCGCCCCTATGGACTATGCCTTCAACCACAAAGCACCCTGCGATGACATTGCCTTTGCCAACGCTAAAAATATCGCGCACTTCGATATTGCCGATGATTTCTTCCTCCACAATAGGGCTCATCATATTTGCGATTATGTCTTTGACTGAATCAATCAAATCATAAATCACCGAGTAGCTTTGAATCGCCACGCTTTGCTCTTTTGCCTTGCTTTTGATTTTGCCAAGCGGTTTTACATTAAAGCCCAAAATATAGCAATTTTCTACACTTTGAGCTATGTCAATGTCGCTCTCTGTGATATTTCCCACGCTTGAAGCGATGATATTGACTTTGATTTCATCGTTGCTTAATGATTCAAGTGAGACTTTGATAGCCTCCAAACTGCCCTGCGTATCGGCTTTTACAATCAAATGCAGTGGCTTTAAACGCGCACTTGCGACAACTGAGCTTAATTCATCTAAGGATACTTTCGTGCTACGGGAGAGTTCTTTGGTTCGCAAGTATGATTTGCGCTTCATTGCGTATTCTTTTGCTTTTGATTCGCTCTCAATCCCTACCAAAATCGCCCCTGCGCTTGGCACTTCATTTAGCCCCGTTAAAATCGCAACTTCGGATGGTTTTAGTTCGCTCACGCGTTCGCCATTGTCTTTTATAAGTGCGCGAATCTTGCCATAGGCAGTGTCCGCCACCACACTATCGCCCACTTTTAAAATGCCCTCTTGCACGATTGCCGTTACCACAGGACCTTTGCCTTTATCCAAACTTCCCTCTAACACAACTGCTTTTGGCGCAATTAGCGTGTCTGCTTTAAGCTCCATCAATTCCGCTTGAATAAGAATCGTATCTAACAGCTCATCAATCCCCGCTCCACTTTTCGCGCTCACAGGGACAAAATCAAGCGTCCCGCCCCAATCGCTAGGCAAATAGCCCAACTCTGCCATTTCGGTTTTGAGTTTGTCGGGATTTGCGCCATCTTTGTCCATTTTATTCATCGCAATTATCATCTGCACTTGCGAATCTTTGGCGTGGGCGAGTGCTTCTTTTGTCTGCTCTTTTACGCCATCATCTGCGGCAATGACTATTATGGCAATGTCTGTTACTTGCGCACCGCGTGAGCGCATAGCGGCAAATGCTTCGTGCCCGGGCGTGTCGATAAAGGTAATCGCCTTGCCATTTTTCTCTACCATATACGCGCCTATGTGCTGGGTGATTCCGCCACTTTCAGTTTTGCTAACGCGCGATTCGCGGATATAATCTAAAAGCGAAGTTTTGCCGTGGTCTACGTGCCCCATAATCGTTACCACAGGTGCGCGAGTGATGAGATTTTGCGCCCCATTTGCGCTTGATTGCGCCTCCAAATATTCTAACGCTTCATTTTCCTTTGTGATTTCGATTTTTAGCCCAAATTCCTCCGCCAAAATCTCCACGCGCATTTCGTCCAAAAAGTCGTTTTTGGTTACCATTTCGCCCATTTTAAAGAGCGTAGAGATAATATCCGTGATTTTTAGCCCCACCTTATCGGCAAATTCATACACGCGAATGCCTTCTGGGATTTTGATAATGTCATCTTTTTTCGCACTTGCTTCGCTTTGCGCCTTTTGCGCTTCGCGTTTGTGGTATCCGCGCCCTTTTTTCTTGCGCTCCCTTGAAACGCTATCAAAAAACCACGGATTTTTGCGTTGTATGCGAACTTGCTCGGTTAATCTATCCTCGCTTTTGTCATTTTGCTCTATTTCGTTAAAATCAACTAGCATTACCTCATCGTCATCATCCATCATCGCCGTATCGCCCAAATTGCGGTTCAAATCGATTTTTTGCTCATTTGTGTGAATCTTTTTGGCGACTTCTTTTTTTCTGTCCTTTTTGGATTTGTATTTTGGCGTCTCATCATCGCCAAAATCCGCGCTTGGGTGCAAAATCTTGTCTCTTAAATCCCGCGCCTTGCTTAATTGCTCTTTTGAAGTCGGCTTGGGCTCGGGCTTTGCGCCTTTTGAAACGATGATGATTTTTCGTGATTCGATAGTTTTGATTGGTTTTTGTGAAATCGCAGAATCTTTTGCCTTATTCGCAGAATCTACCGCAGAATCCGCCTTTTTTTCACTAGATTCTGCGATTTTCGCAGAATCCGCAGAATCTAATTTCGCTTTTTTCGCAGAATCTTTGCCTTTTCTCGCAGAATCTTTTGATACTTTCGCAGAATCTACCGCAGAATCCGCCTTTGTTTCACTCGCAGAATCCACCGCAGAATCTTTTGTTTTCGCAGAATCTTTTGCACTCTTTTTTGTGGGTGCTTTTTTTGCTGTGGATTTTTTGGTAGATTCTGCGTCTTTTGTGGATTTTTTAGCGGTTTTTTTCGCACTAGATTCTGCGGTAGAATCTTTTGTGCTCTTTTTTGCGGGTGCTTTTTTTTCTTTTACTTCTTTTTTTGGTGGCATTTTACCAAGCGCAATATAGTTATAAATAATCTCTGCATCGCCCTGCGAGACGCTACTTTGGACGCTTTTTATTGTGATGTCAATTTCAGCAGCCTTTGCCAAAATCTCCTTTGTTTGCATTCCTAATTCCAATGCAATGTCTGCTACCTTTACTTTTTGCTCTGCCATACTTGCGCACTCTCCTTTGTGATGTTTATTTTAAAGATTTTTTGCAAAATTTTCTCGCAATTTTTGGACTCTATGCACGAATCACACAAATAAAAGCTCCGCCCAAACCCGCGAAATGCGACAACTTCGCCATTTTCTATTTGCAATCTTTTAAGCAAATCTTGCGCGAATCGCCCACGACACGCCACGCACATTCTTTGCATTATCGCTTTTTTGCTCAAAACTTTACTCAACTTTGCACCAAAAATCCCGCAATTATACTATAAAATGCTTATGCCATTATTATCAAATTCTAAATCCAAAACGCGAAATTCGCTAAATTTTTTTGCCAAAATCCCCGCAATTTTGGGCGCGTCATCGCGGTAGCAAATGTTTAAAAAAGTCGAGCCACTGCCTGATAAAACGCTCATAAGTGCGCCATTTTTCATCGCTTCTTTTCGCACCGAAAAAAGCGCGGGAAAAAGCCCCATACGCAAATCTTGGTGAATCTTATCATCGCCTACGACTTTTAAAAGTTGCCACCGCTTTTGCGCAAAAATTGACGCAATCATCGAAGCGCGTGAGAGATTAAAAACCGCATCTTGCAAAGCGATTTGGCGTGGAATCGCCCTGCGTGAGTGCTTTGTCGAAATGGGCTTATTTGGAATCACCACAACCGCCTTTATATCGTTAGCGATGCGCGTTTTCACATAAAAAACGCGATTATTTTTTAGCATAGCGACATTAAATCCGCCATTTACCGCTGGTGTGATATTGTCAGGGTGTTTTTCGTATTTCAAAGCGCGATTTATAATCATATCTTTGGTGTATTTTATGCCAAGAATTTGAAATGCGCTTACAATCGCTCCCACAATCACAGCCGATGATGAGCCTAGTCCGCGTGAAATGGGGATTTGATTCTCCAAATAAAAGCTAAAATTTTTTTGCAAGAAATTTGCCTTTGGAGGTTTGGGCGAATCTTTGGGATTTATGATTTTTTGATTTGCAAACTTTGGATTTGCAAACTTTTGATTCAAATGATTTGCGTTTAGATTTTTGGGTGGATTCGTGGCTTTTTTGGGCGAACTTTGCGCTAAATCGCCACTCTTTATCGATTCGCAAGTCTCTTTGAAAATTTTGATGAAATTATTGTCTTTGATTAGCTTTGGAATCCCCTCGCCTTCGCCTTTGATTTTGATACTTTGCAAAATGGAGGGCTTTACTTGAAAATCATTATAAAGCGACAAAGCAAGTCCCAAGCTATCAAAGCCCGGTCCCAAATTCGCGCTAGTTGCTGGAATCCTAACTATCATAAAACGCCTTTTTAGATGATAAAAGTGAAAAAGTGAAATTGTAGCATTTTTTATAGGCAGATTCTGCGATTTTTCTGCGAATCGCAGAATCTAATATTTACTGCTCTCACTCGCGCAATACAACACCGCATCCATACACCCCGCAAGCGAAAACAGCCACATTTTATGCGCAAAAAGCCACTCCAACTTCTTTGCCTTTTGGCTAATCTCATCATTTGCGATTTTTGTGGTGATTTTGACAAGCTCCATTTCTTGGTGAAAAATGTAGCTCTGCGTGGCTTCATTAAAGATTTGCAAAAATTTTTGCGACTTAAAAAGCCCCTTAATTTTTTCAATCGATTCAAGCGTTGAATCCAGCTTTTTAAAGTCAAATTCCTCTAATTTGCCCTCTTTATTTGCACTCTCTAATGCCTCGCAAAGCCCCGCCACTTCTAAAAATAACGCCTCAATTTTTGCTTTTTTTGCATTGCCATATTTTAGCAATTCTTGCGTTTTTTGCTTTGCTTTTTTTAGATTCGCCTTTGTTTCGCTCTCACTTGGCATTTCAAGCGTAATTTGGGCTTTTTTTGTGCTGTTATCCACACTGCTCATCGCTTTTTCAAAAGGCATTTCGATAGTGTGCGGGATTCGCGCACCGCCCTCTGTGGCGTTAATGGCGCAAATCCTGTCTTTTGTATCAAAAATATCTTTTGCAAAAAATTTCAAAAACATATCCCAAACCTGCGTAGATTGCACGAATCCGCCCCCGCCGTATTTTTCAAGTCGCACCACCGCACGTTCTTTTCCAATCTCACTCTCCCCATAAACCGCGCCCTTGCTATGACTTGTCCCGTCCTCTGCAAACGCCAAATCCTGCCCGATAAACACGCATTTTTCAAATCCGCTATGCACCACAATTTCATACGCCATATTTGCCGCGCTTAACCCAATGCCGACATAGCCATAAGATTCAAGCCCAAAATAGCTCGTATAGCCAAATGGACGCTGTGAGATTTGCAAGATTCCGCCCTTTTTGACAATCTCATCAAGCAATTTTTTATGCGCAATCGAAGTGATTGCAAAAATGACATTTTCAAAAAATCGCGTATCCACCACTTCATAAAACTTCGCCGTAAGCTCCACGCGCTCCATTGAAAGCACGATGTCTGGCTTTATGCCGTGTTCGCAAAGAATGGGGAAGGACGCATCAATGCAAAAAATCGTTACAAAATCCTGCATTTTTTTTAAAAGTGGCAGTTGCTTATAAAGGCTAGGACCTGTGGATACAATCACCGCGCAGTCGGTGTTTTTTGCCTTGCCAATCAGCTCATAAAGCGTGGGATTTTTTAGCATTAGCGGGAGATTTGCAATGTGGTGCTTTATGCCCGTAATCGCGTCATTGCTGTCATTTCCAAGACTTACCACGCAATGCTCGATTATGCTAACAAAAAGTTTGTTGATTTGCCCTGCCAAATCCAAAAAATTATCATAATATGCGTTAAAAAAATGCAGATTGTAAAGTTTGCTATGCATTAGCGCGGCTCTATTTTGGCTAAAAAATGGGGATAGATTTTCCATAGTCGCCACATTTGCGTCAAATAAAATGAATCGTTTTGCCAAAATATCATCGCTAAAATCTATCAAATTTAGCACGATGAAAATTATCTCCACATTTGGCTCAAAGACTAAGATTTGCTTGTGCGCGGGGTTTGAGAGAAGCATTTTATACAAAATCCCATTGCCAAGCCCAAAAAAGTAAAGATATGGATAAAGCTGATAGGGCGATAGCGCGTTAAAAATCTGCGTGGTAGATTCGACACTATTGCCGCTAAATAGGACAGATTCGCGCCTTTTATCCAAAATATTTATATCTGCCGAATCTGCCCCGATAAAAACTTCAAAGTCCGTATTTGGCGTAACTTTTTGCAATGTTTGATATAGAGCTAAATCAACCTTGCCAATCGCCCCTAAATTTTTCTCCCAAATGGTCATTTTGCGCCGCTTTTATGTGAGATTCTGCGAATCGTGCGCTATATTTTGCAAATTTAGGCGCGAATCTACTGCAACAATCTCAATACATTTTGTTGCACCAGATTCGCCTGTGCCATCGCAAAACTTCCGCTTTGTGCCAAAACATTATGTTTGCTAAATGTCGCGCTCTCCGCAGCGAAATCCACATCACGAATTAGCGATTCGGCGGCTTTGACATTTACTTGCGTAACGGAGACATTGTTAATCGTTGAGACTAGCTGAATCTGCACAGAGCCTATGTCTGCGCGGATTTTATCTAGCTGAACTCGCGCAGACTCCGCCATATCCATAACAACCATCGCGCCTTTTAGGCTTGTAACCCCCGCGCCTATGCCGTTAATGTTTAGTTGTGCTTGGGCGACATTGGCATTTGCGCCAGAAGCTGAAGCGATATTTGCATCAAAGATTCCCCGCACAGCGCGAAGATTCACGGTGTATTCGGCGATGCCTTGCTCGGAGTGAAAGCCTATGTGGCTATAATTTGTGCCAGAGACGATAATATCGCGCGCATCCGTGCGAATCAAAGTCAGTCGCCCTACGATTGCGTGAGTGTCGCCATCTACGCCTACAAAGTTGCCACCGCCTAGCACTTCGTGCCCTTCAAGCGTTTTTATGCTAATGGCGCGTCCATCAAGACTTCGCAGGTTTAATCGCCCCGTGATATCGGTATATGCTTCAACGCCCGTGTCTTCTTTCACCGTGTTTATCGCTTGAATTAGCCGTCCATCGCTGTCATTTTTACGCACATCATTGACATTGCCAATCTGCGTGCCATTTATGGTAAGTCCGCGAATCGTCCCTGACATCACCGCGCTACTGCCTGTTGCCATTACGCTCCACGCCGCGCGAATGCCAAGTCTATCGGAGTTTTTGTTGATGATTTCAGCAAGGACGCCAATCCCTGTCCCCGCAGAGTGCGAGATTTTCACGGTTTCTAACTCATAGCTATTTATGCCATCGACTTGAATCATATTGAGCGCGACTTCGGTAAGATTTTCCTTGCCATTTTCAGGCTCCATACCCTCCCCTGCGAAGCTTGAACTCTCCATTCGAATATGCCCGATTTTATCGCTACTTGTGGGACCGATGGAGGCTTGGATAGTGGTATTTGAAAAGTCGCCGATTTGAAATTCTTTGTTTGAAAATGAGCCAGAGAGCATTTTTAGCCCATTAAAACTCGTGGTGCTTGCGATATTATCGAGCTCTTCTAAAAGACGGCGAATGTCGCTTTGAAGCGCACGGCGCGATTCGGTGCTTTGTCCGTCCTGTGCAGCTTGAATCGCCTTTGTCTTAATCGTATCCAAAATCTTTAATTGCTCATCCATCGCCTTATCCGCGATTTGAATCATACCGATGGCGTCATTTGCGTTGCGCACCGCTTGTCCCAAACTCTCACTTTGAGAGCGAAGTGAATCGGCAATCGCCATCCCCGAAGCATCGTCAGCCGCCTTGTTTAGGCGCAAACCTGAGCTTAATTTTTCAAGCGAATTGTGAATGCTACGATTGTTTTGCACCCCAATAGTATGCGCGTTTAACGCCGAAATGTTGGTATTTATCCTAAAACTCATATCCGTTCCTTGTGTAGAATTTTGCAAAATTAAGCAAAATGTATTCCAAGTTCGCAGAATCTACTAGGAATTTTTGTGGATATTCGCAGAATCTTAATAAAATCGCAGAATCTTTATAGCTTCGCAGAATCTCGTGTGCTGTAAATTAGTTTTCCGCCTACCTTTATCGCGCCGTCTTTTTGCAATGTGGCGTTTTTTAGCGATAAAATTTTGCCATTTTCGCTATGAAATGAAAAGTCGTAGTTTTTGTGAAATTCCGCGCTATACGCGCTAAAAACTTCGCTCCAAAAGGCGGATTCCACGCGCTTAAAAAACGCACTCAAAAATCCATTTAAATCCCCTTGCAAAATCGCGCTGACATTGCTTTCTAAATGTGCGAATTTCTGCGCCTCCAAATTTAGCCCTATACCACACACAGCGAAGTTTCCTGCGATTCCACACATTACGCCACCGATTTTTTTATGCCCCAAAAATAAGTCATTTGGGTATTTTAGCCAAATTGCCGAACCCAAATCGCGCAATTCACGCATAAAATTAAAGGCAAAAAAGATTGCACTTGATTGCACTTGCAAGTCCTGCGGTAGCAAATCTAGCGGCAATGCAAAAGAAAAATATAGCCCTTTTTCTACCTGCCTCCATTCATTGCCACGACTGCCAATCCCCGCATTTTGCGCCTTTGCGACAATACAAAGTGGCGAATCTACCGCGCCGCTTTTGATTTGGGCGATTAAGTATTTTTGCGTGGAGGGCAGTGAATCAAAAAATTTTATTTGCATTTTGCGCCCATTTACCGCAAAATATCGCCCACTTTTAATCGCGCTCCGTTTAGATAGGCAGCCGCGCTCATTTTGTTTTTGCCCGCGCTTTGAAGCGATTTTATGATTATGCTACCACTCTCACAGCCCACCACAACGGCGGATTCGCAAATTTCCAAAATCTCTCCCGCATTGTGCGATAATTCCATCTCATTGATTTCCACGCCAAAGAGTTTTAGTCCGTTTTCTAACGCGATTTGCGGGTAAATCTCAAAGGCAAGTGATTTTAAAAAAATCTCTTTTGCGTCTATGAAGCGCACGATTCCATCGCTTTTTGCGAGTTTGTGGCAGTGTGATGAATCGCAGTCATTTTGCCTTAAAGGTGCGATTTGGTTAAGGTGATTTATGACTTTTAGCGCAAGATTCGCGCCCATAACGCTCAAAATCGCACTTAATTTTTCAAACCCAAATCCACCATTTTTCATCGCACTAATGCCTAAAATCTCCCCGCTATCAAGCCTTTCATTCATCTTTATCGCGCTAACGCCCAAAAAATTCTCATCATTTAAAATCATCGCATTTATGGGACTTGCCCCGCGATATTTTGGCAAAATCGAGCCGTGAATGTTGATACAAAAAAATTCATCAGTGATTGCCTTTGGGAGCATTCTCCCATAAGCCACCACAAGCGCAATGTCTGGCTTTAAAGTGCGCAAATCCTCTAAAATATCGCTAACTTTTTGTGGCTGAAAAATGGGGATTTGCGGTGCGTTTTCCACCAAAAACGCCTTTGTTTCAGGCATTTTTAGCTCTTTTTTGCGCCCAAATGGTTTGTCCTCTTGCGTGATAAGCGCGATAATTTCAAAGGATTTTTGTTTTTGGGATTCGCGTTTATGCGATTCGCGCCAAAGAGTTTCTAAAATATTTTTTGCAAAAAGCGGAGTGCCAAAAAATGCGATTTTTAGGGGGTTTGAATCACTTTTTGATTCGCCACTTGACTTTGAATCGTTGCAAGATTCGCTAGATTCGCCTAAACTCATATAATTTCTCCGCATTCAGCGCAAAAAAGCGTCCCTTTTTCGTGTTTGCCATTTAGCAAAAATTCTAGTGTCGGCTCTAAATCAAAGCCCGAGCATAAGAACATTTTGCGCCCTTTTTTTAGCAAAAAGTCCGCCGCATTTAGCTTTGTAACGATTCCACCCGTGCTAAATGCGCTCCCGCCTTGCTTGTCGCCCACCAAAGTTTCAGCGCGAATCTCACGGACATTTTTGATTAGCCTTGCGTTTTTATTTTCAAGCGGATTTTTGTCAAAATATCCATAAATATCGCTCAAAATCACCAGCATATCGGCATCAAAGCACTCCGTAACGCTTGCGCCCAAATTGTCATTGTCGCCAAAATTATCCAAAAACACCATTTCGCCTTGCGTTAGCACATCATTTTCGTTGATAATTGGCAAAATTTGATTTGCCAAAAGCGTCTCAATCGTTCGCTTAGCATATCGTCTTCGCTTTATCGAATCAAATATAAAGCCCATCACAAGCAACTGCGCGGGGATTATGCCGTGCGCTCTTAATGCGTTGCGATATGCCTCCATCAAAAGCGGCTGCCCGATACTTGCCAAAACCTGCTTGTTTTCGATGAGCGATTTGTCGATTTTTAGCTGTGTGTAGCCACTTACAACCGCGCCAGAGCTTACCAAAATCACTTCAAATTTTGTGCGAAGTTTTGCGATAAATGCGCAGAGATTTTCAATCTGCCCTTGCGCTAGGGCGTTGCCATCGGAGATAATAGAGCTACCGACTTTTAGGACGATTCGTTTGATGCCATTCATAAATTAACCTTTTGCAATTTGTTCTTGGGTAATCATTCCGCAGATTTGGTAAATCGCCACAAGGCACGGACCAAAAGTCCGCTATCCTTGTGTCGATTCACCAAAAACTACGAAAGCACTACCGCAATTACTTCGATTGTTTCATAAATTTTGCCTTTTTTCAAATTATAAAAAATCATAATTTTAGCAGAATCTTGCATTATTTTCATTGTAGATTCTGCCAGAATCTAAATAAATTCCCTTGCAAATTGCATTTTTAAAGATTATAATTCCGCTTTTTTTAAGGGAGAATAATGAAAATCTTAATCTTAGGTGGCGGGTATGGCGGACTGAAATGCGCTATCACACTGCAAAAGCACTTTGCAAAACTGCGTGGCAAAGCGCAAATTACGCTAATTTCAAAGCACGACTACCATTATCAATCCACACTGCTTCACAAAGTGGCGATTGGCACTTACAACGCACGAAAGGCGCGCATTTACTTTCGAAAAATCCTTGATTTAGGCAAAATCGCCTTTGTGAAAGATACGATTTTACGCATAGAGCGGGACAAAGTCATCGCGCGATATGCCAAATACGACTTTGATTATTTAGTAATTGCGCTTGGGTTTAAACCAAATACTTTTAATATTCGCGGGGTTAAAGAGTTTGCATTCGTCCTACATAGCGCAAATACGGCACTTCAAATCCGCTCACACATCGAAAATAAATTCAAAGATTTCAAATTTAGCGATGATAAGTTTGACTTGCATTTTAATATTTGTGGGAGCGGATTTACGGGCGTTGAGTTTGCCGCTGAGCTTGCAAATCAAAGCAAAGAATTATGCGATATTTGCGGGATTTCGCGCGATTTGGTGCAAATAAATATCATCAGCAAAGCACCCAAAGTTCTGCCGATGTTTAGCGACAAACTGCGCGATATCGCTGAATCTAAACTCAAAAAATTAGGCATAAATCTAATCGTGGGCGAAGTAATCGAAGTGCAAAAGGACGGCGTGATGGTGAAATGCGATTCGGCGATAAAAGTCAGCGCGAATACAAACATTTGGTGTGCGGGCGTTCAGGGCAATGAAGTGATTGGCAAAAGTGCCTTTGAGTGCAAAAATAATCGCATAAAAGTAAATGAATTTTTGCAAGTGCCAAGTGCACCAAATATCTTTGTCATCGGCGATTGCGCGCTTGCCACACAGCGCGATATTATCCACGCGCCCACTGCGCAGTTGGCAAATCAAATGGGCGAGTTTGTGGCATTTCAGCTTATAAATTTAGCGCGTGGAGTGACGCCAAATGCGCCATTTTCCTTTAATCATCGTGGCACGGTGTGCTCGATTGGGCATACGGACGGCGTGGGATTTGTGTTTCGCTTCAATGTGTGGGGCGAACTCGCGGCGTTTTTCAAAAATATCATTGAAAATAAGTGGATTTTAAGCATTGGCGGGTTGAAAAATGTCCTTAAAAAAGGGCAGTTTCGGTTTAGAAGTAGTTCGTAAAATAAAGGATTTAAAATGGACTTTAATATCGCAGAATCTGAGATTTTGGCGTGTGCTGGACTTTGTGTAAATGACTTTGGTAGCGCACAAAAAGAAGTTTTACTAGTTGGCGTGGAGAATGCGGAGATTTTCAACTCTTTGCTAAAATTTGGCGCGAAAATCCACGCGCTAAATTCAAGTGTGGAGCGTGATAGATTCGCGGAGGGCGTGGAGTTTTATGACTTGGCGATAAATCTAAAAGTGCAAAAATTTGATTTGATAATCGACTTAAAAAGCGCAAACACCGAGCATTATCAAAAGTTGCTAAAAAATAACGGCATTTTGATAGTGGATTTGCGCGATTTAAGCAAAGATGAGATTTTGCAAAAAAAGGCAGATTTTGTCGTGCTTATGCCATTTAGAGTGCAAGAGTGTGGGCGCGAAAAATGTTATCTTTTTGCCTCGAATAAATTTCACCCTTTGGCGGACTTTTCACTGCAAAAGTTAGATATGTGCGGGGATTTGCAATTTTGCAATGCGCGGATTTATGAAGGGTGCTTCGCAATGCCAAATTATGTGAAATCCGCACTAAAAGGCGTCGTGCGAAATTAGTGCGAAAAAATGGCGTAGATTCTGCGAATCGTGCAAAAATCGCAGAATCTAAAAATTCCCCCTCCCTTGCGGAGGGGGTTAGGGGGTGGGTGAAAATCTCAAAAAAATAATAATATAAAAAAATAATCGCAGAATCTGCCCCTACTTCGTCATTGCGAGAGAATGAGCGAATGCGAATTCTCGTGGCAATCCATTAAGATTCTGCGATTCGCACAAAAATCGCAGAATCTGCCCCTATTTCGTCATTGCGAGGCGCACGAAGCGAAGCGAGTGCAACGAAGCAATCCACAAAAAAATCAATACCCCAAAAGCAAAACAATGCAGATTCATTGCAAGTAAGCGATTCGTCTAAAACGCAGAGTCACCCTAATAGATTGCCACGATTTTGCTACGCAAAATCTCGCAATGACGGAAAGTAATGCAGATTCTGCGTTTTTCTCTAAAATTTCGCAGAATCTCTAAAAATCAAACGATTTGCAGAATCTTACACAAAAACACAGAATCTAAATTTGGATTGCCACGATTTTGCGTTGCAAAATCTCGCAATGACGGACAACAACGCCCCTCGTCGTCATTGCGAGGCGCACGAAGCGAAGCGAGTGCAACGAAGCAATCCAAGATTCTGCGAATCGTGCAAAAATCGCAGAATCTCTAACATTTCGCAGAATCTCCCCGCAAAATCGCCCCCAAAAATACCACGCAAAAATTTTTTTTAACCCATTTAATATTTATTTTATATTTTTATGCAATAATTAGAGATTTTAAAATTCAAAAGGGGGTTTAAGATGAAAAAGTTGCTTTTATTATGTGCGCTTCCCATTATGATTTTGGCAAATGGTGGCGGATATCCGCCCGGCGATGGCGATAATAATGTGAAGTATGATGGCAAAATCTATCGTTGCTTCAAATATTTGGGGCATTCATTAAGCTATGCGAGAAATAACGCGCAGTGGGCAGGTCACGGCACATATTGTCTGCCAAATCGCCCCACACATTGCTTGAAATCGTGGCATTGGAGCGTGGATGGCAAGGATGACAAAGTCGAGGAAACAGAGCAGAGCAAAAAATGTCAATTTACAAGTTGCAAGTTAAATGGCGGTGGCAACGACCCAAATGCCCATGTTTTCATAAATGGTGCTGGTAGCTGGAATCCTATAAATACATATTCCTACTGCGCGATTGAGAAAGATGAGCGACACGGCTCGCCAAATGAATTTCTCCAAATGGCAAAATGCGTAGAGAAAAACTCAGGCGAGGAAAAGCCCGCAAGTCTTTGCGATGCGGACGCAATGGGGCAAAACTATTATTACAAACCCAAATGCGATGCAGGCGATGATGAAAAAACTTGCAATGAAAAACTCATCAAAGTAAGCAATTCCCAAAAATGGAATATGCGCTTTTGCTATCGCCCGTGGGAAGGTGGAGCACCCGGTGGCGGAACCATAAAAGTATTTTTGGATAATCAAGGCGGACAAACCGTGCGTTTTAGAGGATTTACAAATAATATGGGGTGGAAAAGCGGACCTTGCGAGCAGATGGCACTGCCAATCACTAGCGGTGGCACACCACCACCCGACCCTGATAAGCCAAAAGAGCCACTTGGCAAACTTGTCATTATCGACTGGGAGGATAGCAAACAGGCGATTTCCAAAGTCCATACAAAAGTCTCTGGCAACTCTTATGACTTTAAAATCTACGCAGAATCTGGCAGTATCGATAGCGGACTGAAATCCGCCACCTGCCAAATCACAGATTCGACAGGTGCGCAAGTTTTCCATCAAGGGAATGCTGGAAGTGCATTTAGCTGGAATAGTCTTTGGGCGATGAAATACAGCGCACCAAAATCCGCAATGCCAAAAAGTGGCAAATACAAAATCAAATGCGTTGGCGAAAATAAAGATGGAGATTCTGCGGAGGCGGAAGTGGAATTTTTGGTAGCACCGCATTTGTATCAATTCGGCGTGGTTAGCTTGGACTTTGACAACGATGGAAATCCCATCAGCGAACCGCTCAACACACAAGCAATAAAAGTGGAAAATAAAAAAGTCGAAACGCTAAAACACAGCAATGACAATTGGAAAAGAAAACCCGTGATAAAAATCAACAAAGAGCTAAAACTCCAAGTAAAAGAAGTCATCGCCTACACTGCCGATGGGAAGGTGGATGAAGGCGTGGATGTATCAAGCGATGTGAATGGTGTAATCAGTATGCAGCAAGATAAGAGTAAATCCACCACACAGGCAATCACAAGCGAGACGCCACTAAAAGGTGGCATACCAAATGTTAGCAATGCAAGCGGTGCGTGCGCCATCACTCCGACTATCACTCCAAATGAAGCAGAAATGACGCTAGGAAAAATCGCAAACGCAGAATCTATCGCCACACTTAGCGCGGATAATGCGCTAGTGGCGAATGCGGAAGTGCTGATTTTAGATAGTGTTTTGCAAGAGCAAATAAAACAGCAAGAGGCATCCGGACTTTGCGATGGCAGTGGCGGGAAGTTCCCCTGCCCGTATCCCGGAGCGATTAAGGCGGAGTTTGAATATCAAATCGTGCCAAGCGATTTTCAAGTGGAGCTAAAAACGCACAAAGGGGCGGATTTGAAAGTGCTATATTTGGGGCAGGGATACACGCCTGCGGTAGAAAAGGGCGTGAAACTTGTCATAACCGCGCTAAAAAAGGAATTTGACGCGAATAATCCAAATAACGAAGTTGCAACGACATTTAGCAACAACTGCGCCGCGCAAGATATGACTTTTGCCCTAAATGCGGCAAATGGGACGATTAAAATCGAGTTAGTCGATAAAAGCGGAAAGGTCGAAACCGCCAAAGTGCCGTATAGTTCCTTTGTAAATGGCAAAATCACGCTAGATGACGCGATACTAAAAGTCACTAAAAACAACACGCCATTTACGCCAAATATGAAAAGCGAACCCATCATCATCGATAAAAATACTTTGCAAAATGATATGGGATTTTTTGGATTTGAGAATAGTTACTATCCAAAATACACAAATATCGCAAATGCAAATTTGGATATGGTGATTTTGCGTGCGCGAATAAATGCGATTGATACGGACAATGCGCCAAAATTCGGCACGGCAAATAATAGCAAGGTGCTCTATGAGTTTCAATGCGAGTATTGCGACATTGGCAGGGTTTATAATATCATCGGACGCGGTGCGTATGATAACAAAAAAGATAGAAGTCCCACACAGCAAGGATGGTGGATTGATAGGACTTTTAGCGAGTATAACGCCGTGCAGGTGGAGAAAAATCGCTCTGAGATTGAGAACTTAGGCAACACGCAAATACGAATGATTAGTGGCGTGACAAACGGAATGCAAGAGATTGCATATAGTTTTTTAAGTGCGGGGACTTATAAACTAAACATTCTGCACGGCAACTTCGTAAATGGCGCGACACCCGCCTCTATGCCGAACTTTTTGCTATATAATGCCTATTGGAATGAAAATGTAAAGTGGCACACAAACGCATTTATTTACATAAAAGGCGAAGCAAAAGATGAGCAGCGCAACTATGGAATAGACACCGGCGGAGCGAAAAACACGCGAAGTGGCGGAAGGACGGGGAAATATTAAAGGCATTTAGATTCTGCGAAATTCGTATAAAATCGCAGAATCTAGTGCGAAAACGCAGAATCTAAACTTTCCCCCTCCCTTGCGGAGGGGGATTAAGGGGGTGGGTAAAAAATCCCGTCATTGCGAGAGAATGAGCGAATGCGAATTCTCGTGGCAATCCACCCACGCCGTCATTGCGAGAAGTCGCACTTTGGGCGACTTCGTGGCAATCCATTTTAAGTTATATACTGCTTTGGTAAATCAAAATTTATTTTACAACAACAAAATATCGCAGAATTTCGTGCGAAAACGCAGAATCTAGCGCAGAATCTACCAAAAACGCAGAATCTAGCGTAGAATCTTATCAAATTCGCAGAATCTAGCATAATTTTCCCTATAAAATTCTCTTAAATCATCAAGCAAAATTCGCTTATTTTTTGCGGTAGATTCTGCGTTTTTGGTAGATTCTGCGCTAGATTCTGCGTTTTGGCGCACCACTTCCCACCATAAAAATCCATTTAGTCTTTGCGCTTTCACGCCTTTAAGTTTCGCGCAAAGTGAGTGAATGTCAAAAATCTCGCCATTGTATTGCGCCCTGCCATTTGCGGTGAGATTCGCGCTTTTAGATTCGCTACCTTTGATATAGAGCGTCTCCCCCACGCGCAAAAGCCCACACTCTATCAAATCGCAAAGATTCACACGCAAGGGCTTTTCATCAAATTTCGCCCTTGCAATATCGCTATTTTCAAATTTTACGCTGTCGATTCGCGCCTGTCCTGCGTGGATATACTGCTTGTTTTGCTCACACATTATGTAGCTTCGCCCAAGCCTCTTTGCCACCACCGCAGTTGTCATACTCCCACCAAATGGGTCTAGCACAATGTCGCCTAAATTGCTACTAATAGCGATGATACGATACAGCAGAGATTCGGGCTTTTGTGTGCTGTGGAGCTTCTCGCCACGCGCATTTTTTAGTCGCTCATTTCCACTGCATACGGGGATTTTCCACACTGAGCCAAGCTGTTTTCGCGCACCTTTGGCAAAATCTATGATTTCAGCGTTTAGCTCTTTGGCGGTTTTGTAGTGAAAAGTATAGCGACTTTTTTTGCTTTTTGTCGCCCAAATAAGCGTCTCGTGGGAGTTATTTAGGCGTGTCCCCATAAAATTTGGCGTGGGATTGCTTTTGTGCCACACAATGTCATTGATAAACCAAAAGCCCAAATCCTGCATAATCCCGCCAATGGTGTAAATGCACTGCATAGAGCCAATAACCCAAATGCTACCATTTGGCTTCAAAATGCGCCGACACTCCGTAAGCCACGCACGAGTAAAGTCGCTGTAATCGCGTGTCGAGCCAAATTGATTATCCCATACATCATCACACCCGCTAAAATCACTCCCCTCTGGGCGTTTAAGCGTCCCCTCCACACGCATCCAATACGGCGGGTCAGCGAAAATCAAATCAATGCTTGAATCAGGGAGCGTTTTTAGTAACTCTAAGCTATTGCCGTGTAAAATCGTGTTTAGGGGGAGAATTTGGGATTTTAGATTCATAGTTTTTTATGCGGTATTTCTAATCGCTCTAATATTTTCTTAAAATCCGCCAATGAATTTTTATTGTTTTTTAATTCCAAAAATTCTATATTTAAAGATTTTAATTGATTTTTATTTTGCAAACTCAAAGTATCGGCGATAAAAATATTTGTATCTCTTGCAATTATGGCATCCGCGGATTCTGGATTTCCTTTGCCCATTAGTTTTACTTCCACTCTATAAATTTTGCTTTTATCTTTATTAAAAAGTTTAAAATCCACTTCTCTATCAAAATCTAATTCTACATTCTTCTTAGAAATATCTGCGTTTATAAAATCTTTTGGCACTCCGCATAAACGACATAATTCCAACATTAAAGGTTTTTCCACTCTTTTTCCAATGCTGCTCCAAGCTCCGCCACGCAATGCAATTTTCTTTGTGGCAAGAGCGTTTATAACAAGCAAACTCTCATTTAAATTTAATTCAACGCTAATATTTTTATAAGAAATTTTTATGCTGATTCCTATATTTTGCGTTTCGTTTCCAAGCGAATCTAAAATAGATTCCAAATAATCAATATTGCTATTTGCGACATTTATCATAATTTCTTTTGTCGCGCTTCCGTAAATATTGCTAATTGTCTTTTTATTCATTCCTGCAAAAATCGCCGCGTCATCTGGTTTGATTTTCTCATTGTTAATAAAATTCTTTTTATACCAATCTAAATTTATATTTGTGTCATTCATTTTAGCGTTCAAAATTTTCTTAAAAAATTCCAAAGCAAAATCTAAAAATTCAATATTGATTGCGTTAATGACTTCCTCTCTATAATCTTTCCCGCTAATAAGTTTATCTATCGTTTGTTTAATTACTATTTCATTAAATCTCATAAAAACCGCTCTTTTTTAATTTTTCCGCATATTCTTTATTTTGTTCGCAAAGCAAAGGCATTCTATTCATTTTTATCGCAACTTTTCCAAATGTCCCGCTTCCTGCAAACGGGTCGCATACAATATCGTTTTTAAAAGAATAGTATTTCAAAACCTTCTCGCAAAGTTCGGAGGGAAAAACCGCGGGGTGATTTTTGTCCGATTTTGGCGAAATATACCAACAATTTGTAGAATCGATTTGCTCGTCATTTTTAAGATTTTTGTTACCTAATTTTGTATGGGCTTTAATATTTTTATCAAGTAAAAAAGGCGAATTTTTGCGATAAACCATAATACTTTCCGTAATGCAATTTGGTTTATAACTTAATGGCTTTTTAGTTTGCAAATAGCCCGCTATGCGATTTGGGACAGAATACTCGGGCTTTATCCAAATAATTTCATCAATAAAATAAAATCCCGCTTCTATTAAGATTTTATGAAAGTCAAAATGTATTGGATAGCGAATCGATTCAAACTCTCGCCCCGCTCTTTTGGTAATCACAGGCGAAACATTGATAAGTATAAATCTGCCGTCCTCTAAAATTCTATTGCATTGTTGTAAGGTTTCAAACATAAAATTTAAATATTCCTCATAGCTTTTATAGTCGCTGTAAATTCTCGCGTTATAATATGGCGGAGAAGTGAAAATCAGTTGGATTTGTTTGTCGTGGATTGTATCAAGCGTAGTTCTATTATCGCCGATTAGAAGTGATGGTTTTGTGATTTGTTTTTCTTGCGATTGTGTGCTTTGTCGTTTTTGTCTAAACTCATAATATTCAAACATTTTTTGCATAACTTCATTTTGATAATGCGCCAATATTTTATCGCGCAAAATTTTAAATCGCTCATCATCTTTTGCTTTATATAATGCCGTGCGAAACATTTGATACACAACTTCCATATAATGTGCGCCAAACGCTTCTTTTGCTAAAAATTCATAGATTTTGTCATTGTTTTTTTGTCTGCCGATAGATGAGACAATCTCTCGTTTTAGCTCGATTTCAAAATCCTCATAAAAAAGTTTTAGCAAATTTTCAAGGTTAGATTCACTGCGCTCTAATCCAAGTTTTTTGATTGATTCTAATGTGATTTTTGGCTTTTGGATTGTTTTGATAAAATCCAAAGAAATAGATTCGGCGGTAGAATGCGTAGAATCGCTATAATCAAAAAGCGCGTTTGTCATCTTATATCCTTGTAATTTTTTGGTATTTTATCGTATTTGAAATTATTTTTATCACAAATCCGCTATCACAAATCCGCGCTCTTACCGCCTATGCAATCCGCATTCTTTGTGGTCGGGGTTTTCCCACCACCAGCGTCCTGCGCGTATGTCCTCGCCATCTTTGATTGCGCGGGTGCAGACATTGCACCCGATACTGCTAAATCCCTGCGAATACAGCGCATTTATGGGGAGATTCGCGCTTTTGGCGTAGTCCCACATTTTGCTATCCTCCCAATCAAAAAGCGGATTGATTTTTTTTAGCGCGAAGTTTGCGTCATTTTCTATGAGTTTCGTTTGTGCGCGTGTGATGGATTGTGCGATGCGGATTCCGCTAATCCACGCGATTTTTCCACTCAACGCTACTTTGAGTGGCTCGATTTTACGCACAGCACAGCAGTGTTTTCGCTTCTCTACACTCTCGCGCATTCCCCACTCGCCAAGCTCATTTTCTAACGCCAAAATCGCCGAATCCTCCGCGCTAAACGCCTTTATCTCAATGTCAAAAAATCGCGCCACCTCCGCTTGATATGCCAAACTCTCATCAAAAAGTTTCTTTGTATCAAGGGTAAAAACTTCCAGATTTGCCCTATTTATCCCCGCTTTTAGCGTCAAATCTAGCGCGATTGTATCCTCGATTTGGTGTGAAAACGCTAGGGCGATTTTGCCCCCGCCAAATCCACTGCCAAATCCACCGCTAGAATTTTTGCTAGAATCTCCGCCCAAAACCTCGTCCAAAACCTCGCGCAATCGCGCTATATCGCTATTATATAACATACTCACTCCAAGATTGCTCATCGCTTCGATAAGCTTTAAGATTTAAGAAATTCACATAAATTATCTCAATGTTTTTGGTGCGAATCTCATTTAGCGTCCCCTTGTCGATTTGCGCTTCTATCACTTGCGCGTCCGCACCTACGCCGATTTGCACTTCTAAGATAATCCTATCGCCTAAGATTCGATAATGCAATATTTTGCCCTCGTGTGAGCCGTATTTTTTGCTAAATGAAATCTCAATGTCGTGCGGACGGACGAAAAATGTTTGATTTGATTCTTTGTTTGCTCCGCTCTCCGTTACCACTACGCCCTCTTTGATTCGCGCTTTGAAAAGATTGACATTGCCTAAAAAGCTATATACGAATGGATTTGCAGGGTGCTCATAGACGGCTTCGGGTGTGCCTACTTGCTCGATTGCCCCAGCGTTCATTATCACAATCTCATCGCTCACTTCTAGGGCTTCCTCTTGGTCGTGCGTTACAAAAATGCTAGTGATGTGAATCTCATCGTGCAACCGCCGAAGCCACTTTCGCAAATCCACGCGCACCTTTGCATCAAGCGCACCAAATGGCTCATCAAGCAACAGCACCTTTGGCTCGATTGCCAAAGCCCTTGCAAGTGCCACGCGTTGCTTTTGTCCGCCACTAAGTTCGCTTGGGTAGCGTTTGGCAAGGGATTCTAATTGCACCATTTTTAGCAGTTCGGCGACTTTGTCTCTTATCGCTTCTTTGCTTGGGCGCGTGGCTTTGGGGCGCACACGCAATCCAAAGGCGATATTTTCAAACACGCTCATATGCTTAAAAAGCGCGTAGTGCTGAAATACAAAGCCTATGCCACGATTTTTGGGGCTTTGACTTGTGATGTCCTCGCCAAAAAATCGCACCTCCCCACTATCGGCAGATTCAAGCCCTGCGATTATGCGAAGTAGCGTAGTTTTCCCACTGCCACTTGGTCCTAAAAGCGCGGTGAGTTTGCCCTCTTGCAATGTCAAATTGATATTTTTCAGCGCGTGAAAACTCTCAAAGTGCTTACTTAAATTACGGATTTCTATGCTCATTTTGTCCTTCCTTTATTGTGATTTAAATTTGCGCAAATCTTGCGAATCTTGCGAAACTTTTGGGTTTGTGATACCAAAATATGCGTTGATTTCATCTTCAAACATCACAGTGTCTTGTAGCTCTTTGGGCTTTTTGCCTTTTTGGTAGAGATAAAATTCATAGAGCGAATCAAGTCTTGCAATATCTATGCTTTCATTTGGAAAAACAAGCCTTGTGTAATTCACCTTATTTCGTGAAATATACTTGGTTTCTATGCCGTTTGCTTTAAGATATTCGTCTAACATACCAGCATACCAATGTGTGTCATCTGCAATTACATAAAAATCATCTTCTCCCCATTCCTTTTTAAATCTATCTATTTCATAACCAGTAGCAATTATTCGAATCACGCACTTATCGCAATCCACAATGAAATCTTTGGGCGAATCTTTTTGTGCGGATTTGTCTAAATTTGCACTTGAATCTGCACTAGATTCGTTAGATTCACTCTGTGAATCGTTAGCATTTATCATTTGTGATTCTCCAGAATCTGCACTAGATTCAGCTTTTGAATCCTTTGAATCCCCACACGCGCTAAACCCCAAAATCGCCACGAAAATCAAAAATATCAAACCTAATTTTTTCATTTTCACATTCATTTTATTTGCAACTTTGCAATTTCATTGTTTGTATAAGTTTATCGCCTTTGTAAATCACTAGCGACTCATCGTGCGTTATATGGTAAGTGTAGCCTTGATTTACAAACTCATATCCAGCATATTTGTAAGCTATTATCGCCTTGCCTTTGAGCGTGATAAACTCGCCACTTTGTTTATTTAGCCCGATATATGCGACTTTATCGCAGGATATATCGCCCTCACCACAAAGCTCAATGATTTTTATCCAAAATGTGTCATTTTGAAAGGTGCATTGTTCGCCAAATGGCACAAAATCCGCCCATAAAATACTTGCCAAAAATATCAAACCCAACTTTTTCATTTTTTACTACTTCTCCCTTGCAAAATTTTAAGCATTTTGTTATCAGGTTTGTATTCGCAACCACAGCCTTCACTTTCAGCTAGTGAAATCGCACTTATTCTTTCTTTATTTTTCATATATGGATTCGCACCTTTTTGCATAAGCAATTTTGCAATTTCATAAATCTTATCGTTGCTCTCACACTCAGACGACCTAATCTCACAATTCATATCTACTGCTATAATCAGTGGCGTATCGCCATTATCATAGCGCATATTGACATCGAAATTTTTATTTTTCACCAAATATAGTGCTATGTCAAAACGCCCACTATACACGCTTTTGTCAAATGCACTGCGACCATTACAATCCGCCGTATTGACATTTGCGCCACTTTGTAACGCTTGCTTTATTGCCTCAATATCGCTTTTTGTTGCCTTTATATTACTTTGCCATATCGCTTCGCATAATAATTGATTTTTGCTTAAATCTTGCGCAGATTCACTTAAATCTTGCGAATCACACGACAATTTTAGCTGTGAGCTGTGGATATAGCCATAGATTGCCTCTTGGGGCTTTTTGGCATTTAGTGGGTAGTAAAAGACTTCCAACCATTTATTTTGTGGCAATTTTTCAATCTTTGTATCAGGTGGATAATCCGCCCATAAAATCTCATCATTTTCAGCTCCACAGCGCATATCCTCGCGCTTAATTTGTGCGATGATATTGCCATTTGGCTTATCGCGTAGATTTACAAAGCTATCTTTTGAGCCGTATTTAAGCGATATAAACTCTCCGCCGTCTTCGTAATGCTCATATACCTTGCCAAGTGGGCTAAATTCTATAAGCGTAGCGTAAGCATCGTGTCCCGCTTCGCCCTCGCCATAAAAGCTATAATCTTTTAAGCGCACTTTAGCGCGAATCCTACTCTCGCCTAAATGCTTATCCGCAATCGCTTTGGGTAAAAATACTTTTTTGCTATCGATTTTTAAAAGCACACCAAAATCTAATCGCTCAAATTTGACTTTAACCTTACTGCAATCCAATCTTTGCATTTTCTCATCAAACACGCCACCATCGCAATAACCCCAACGCAAAAAAGGCAAATCCAAATTGTTATCAGGGTAAAAGCGCGTTTGAAAAAAGTTTTCATCATATTCGTTATGATACGCGCTTACAACTACGCCTGTAAGTTCTACTTCACCACTAAAACAAGCCATATTCGCAAATTTATCAGCGCAATTTATGCGTTTGAGTGTGTTTTTACTCATCACGCCTTTATTGCTTAAATATGGCTTACATTCATAGCAAAAATCTGGCGGAAAAGCAAACGCCACTTGTGCTAAAAATCCTACTATCAACAACGCTAAACTTAATTTTTTCATTTTTTATCGCTCCATTTTTTGATTTAGATTCACATTTTAGATTCACGCGAATTATAGCCAATTTATTTGCACGACACTTTTAGCTGTGAGCTGTGGATATAGCCAAAAATTGCCTTGCTAACATCAAGATAATCTCCCATATCATTCTTTGTTATCATTTCTGTTATTTCTATTGTGGGCAGGTAATATACCTTTAGCCATTTCTTTTTGCCACTAGCAATTTGTCCCATTGATTTAGTATCTTCATCTATGAGATAAATCCTGCCTTTTTCTTTACCACAACGCATATCTTTGGCATAGATTTTGGTGATAACCTTGCCATTTGGCGAATCGCGTAGATTTACAAAGCTATCTTTGGAGTTGTAGTGCATTATAAGCAGTTTCCAATCTGTATTGCCTTTAAAAATACTATATACGCCCGAATATATGCAACTGTCGCATTCGCGCATACCTACGCAATCCGTCTCATCGTAATGCTTTAGTTTATGTATATATTTATATTCCTCATTTGCAAAGGGTGTAGCCTCCATAAGCGTAGCTTTTATATATAAATCATTATCCATATACCCGTATTTATGTAAATATTTGTAATCTTTTATTTTTATTTTTGCCATTATGCCTACACCACCAAAAGTGCGCTTTTGCAATGGTTGTGGTAAAGTTGCACTGCCTTTTGTAAGTAAAATTACATCAGTTAAGCTAGGTTTTCCCCACTCCATAATAGGTAAGCGAAAATTCTTATCTAAGACGACATACAATATATCGCCAAGCCTAGATTCCTCGCGCACTAACATACCGATAACCTCTATCTCGCCACCAAAGCAAGTGTAGCCCTCATCTAAATCCTCTTTACTTTGACATTTTGTCTCTTGCAACTTATATTCAATGTTGTTTTTGATGATTATTTGCGTGGTTTTATTTGTGCTTTCTTCTAACTTATCTCTCCATTCCGTATATGCGAAATTAACGCCACCAAAGAGCTGTCCCCCATATACAAAGGCTACAAACGCTATGATTTTTACTATTTTGCTTACATTTTGCATTTCTCACACTCCGTTTTAATCTAAAAATTTTAAAAGCGCGATTTTAGCAAAAAATTCGCCTTTTTTAGATTAGTTGTCATTTTATATCCTTTGTAATTGTGTGGTTATATCAACAATATTCATCTATTTATTTGTCCTATCCATTTGATAATATTTCCCTTATCGTCAATTTCTACTTCTAAATCTTTGTATTTATTAAAAAATCTTGGTGCTAAAATTTCATTAAAATATTTTGTGCCTTTGGGTGTTCTACTTACCCAAAATCTATATTTATCCCAAAATTGCGGAGTATCCCAAGCAGAGTAGATATAGTCATCATCGCTCATATCTTTATATTTTGTTCTAATTTCTATCATATCTCTATTATAGGCATTTGTATAAAAGAAATTGTCCCTAAAATATACCCAAGCTTGATATTTATCCACTTTTTGATTAGATAGCAGATTCTCTTTTTTATCTTGTAAGCCGCACATACCAAATTCTATATATCCAGCCAAAAAAAGTTGTCCTACGATATTTATATATTCACTAGCATAGCTAGGCTTGGCGTCATTTTCCAAAAGATTTTTATCTAAATCTCTTGGATATTCTAAAAATTGGCTATCAAGTTCTCTAATGCCATTATCCTCCCTAAAAGGTCCCGTTACTAAATCTAAAATCATATACTCAAAGCATTCTAAAATATCCACTTTGACAAGATTTGGAATCTGTAAAAAAAGTTCTAGTTGCCAACCGCTTTTATCATAAGCAATATTATTTAAAAAATCATAAAACAATATGGATTTTATTTCGTTTATTACTCTACCAATCGCCATTTTCTTACCTTAATTTTATTGTTTGTTGTATTTTTCATTATATTTGAATCTAAAATTTTAAAGACACAATTTTAGCGAAAAATTTATGCGTTAGATTCGCACACTTTTTAGATTCACGCCAACTTCACGCGAATCTAAAGCACAGATTCACGCTAGATTTATGGCACAATCATAATCTTTGTGCCGACTTTGACACTCTCATACAATTCTTTGATTTCATCATTTAGCACCGCGATACAGCCATCTGTCCAATCACCCGCCACATAGCTTAACTTCCCCAAAAATCCAAGCCCATTACGCAATCCGTGAATCTTTATATCCCCACCAGCACTCACGCCACGCGCCTTTGCCTCTGCCAAATCCGCGCTATTTGGGTAAGAAATGCCTAGATTTAGAAAAAAGCGCGATTTTGGATTTTTGCTATCGATGAGATAGAGCCCCTCAGGCGTCTTGCTATCGCCCTCTTGCATTTTGTGCCCTTGTGGATTGCCACCTAGCGCGATATGATAGGTTTTGGCGACATAGATTTCGCCATTTGTAGAATCTTTTGCCAACACTTTTAGCACTCTATCGCTTTTTTGGACAAGCAATGAATCGATTGCATTGCCTTTGAGTGCGGAGTCTAGCGAATGCGAATCACTAGGATTTATGCTTGAAATTTTCGCGCTTATAATCGCACCCAAGCCCACAGCGCACACCGCCACGACAATTACAATTGCTAAACTTAATTTTTTTATTTTTGCACTCCCATTATTTTGATTTGTATTCGCAGCAATCTTAAAAAACCTTGCGCTGATTTATGCCACTAGATTCTGCGTTTTTACGCTCTCTCATATTTCTCAATGATACATTTCAAAATAAGCGCGATGATTGAAAGTAGCGTTAGCACACTTGCCACCGCAAACGCCGCCGTGTAGAGATAGTCATTGTAGAGAATCTCAATGTATAAAGGCATCGTGGTAGTAAGCCCGATGATTTTCCCGCTCACCACCGCCACCGCGCCAAACTCGCCGATAACCCGCGCATTTGTCAGCACGATACCATAGAAAAGCCCCCATTTGATATTTGGCAAAGTTACCTTAAAAAAGCTCTGCCACCCATTTGCGCCCAAACTTATGGCGGCTTCCTCTTCCTCTTTGCCTTGCTCTTGCATTAGCGCGATGAGCTCTTTTGCGACAAAGGGGAATGTTACAAACGCGCTTACTAGGATTATCGCGGGGATGGCAAAAATGATTTTTATATCCCACGCGTTTAAAATCTCGCCAAAAAATCCGCTATTGCCAAACAAAAGCACAAAGCAAAGCCCCACGATGACGGGTGAAACGGCAAATGGAATCTCAATAAGACTTGATAATATAAACTTGCCACGAAATTCAAACTTTGCGATTGCATAAGCGATAAAAGTCCCAAATATCGCATTTATCGGCACGACAATGACAACGCAAGTAAGCGTCAAAAGCAATGCTTTTATAGTGTATTCATCGCTTAACGCCTCCACATACACGCCCACACCCTCACTCAATGCCTCCACAAAGACGATGATTAAAGGCAACGCCACCATAATGCCCAAAAACGCAAAGCTAATGCCAATGCCAATGTAGCGCAATGCCTTTGGCTCTGTGTTTTTTATCATTTGCGCGTTTTTTTGCGCCATATTTTTGCCATTCATACGCGCTTCCTCCATTGTCCTAAAAGATTGATAGCAAGTAAAATCACAAATGCCACGCTTATCATTAGCACGCCCACCGCGCTTCCGCCCAAATAATCAAACGAATCTAACTTCTTTACGATTAAAAGGGGCAGTATTTCGCTTTCAAATGGGATATTGTTTGAGACAAAAATCACTGAGCCATACTCGCCAAGCCCCCGCGCAAAGGCTAATGCGAATCCAATGAGTGCAGATGGGATTAAAGAAGGCAAAATCACAAAATAAAAACTCTGATAAAAGTTCGCTCCCAAGCTCCCTGCGGCTTCTAAACTCTCTTTGTCTAAATCTTTGATGACGGGTTCTAGTGTGCGAATCACAAAGGGAATCCCCACAAACACAAGTGCCACGACAACAGCTACAAAACTGCGCCCCTCCAAATCCACGCCGATTGCCAAAAATGCCTTGCCGATGATGCCATTGCTTGAGAGCAAAAAAGCGATTGCGATGCCCGCTACGGCAGTGGGGAGCGCGAAAGGCAAGTCGATTAGGGCTTCTAAAAGTCGTTTGCCAAAAAAGTCATATCGCGCCAAACTCCACGCCACGACAAATCCCAAAATGAGATTGATAAGCGCGGCGATAAGCGCGGTGGAGAGTGAGAATTTTAATGCACTTAGCACTTGTGAATCGCTGATGATTTCTATAAATTTTGCCCACTCAAGCTTAAAGCTAAACGCAAAAAGTGCGATTAGCGGGATAATCACAAGCAGACTAAAATATGTCATACCAAGCCCAAAGCTAAGCCCAAAGCCCTGCAAAATCGATGGCTTTTTGGCGATGATTTTGTTTAAAATTTGCATTTTTTAATCCTTAAATTTTATATGAAATCGCAGAATCTGCGCTAGATTCTGCGATTTTTATTTAAAAAGTTGCGAATGTGTGCCGATTCGCAATAGTCGAATTTCATCATTTTCAATCAAATAAATCACTAGCTTATCGCCACCGATATGAAATTCCCTAGCATCTGCATATTCCCCTTTTAGCGCGTGGTCATTTGCGCTTGGTGGCAGTGGTTTATCATTTGCTAATAATGAAAAATATTCCACCATTTTATTAAACTCGCTATCGCTTAATCGCACCTTTGATAAGTCATTGATAAATTTTTTCTCGCGTTTTAGATTCATCGCTTATGCCTTATTTTGCGCCTTTATTGCTTCAAATTCCGCCCTTAACTGCTCCAAAGTAAAACTCTCTAAATTCTCGCCTTTTCGTGCGTTTTCTATCGCCTTTTTGGTTTCATCATTTGGTATCTCGCTTCTACCTTGCAGGCTAAAAGGTATCGCATTTTCGCGTATCACGGCTTTGGCAAAGACATTAAACGCAGAGCTAAGATTTAGCCCCATATCGCTTATGATTCGCTCAAATTGCGCCTTGTCATCTTTATCCATTCTAAAAGTTACATTTATAGTTTGCATTGCTTTGTCCTTATTTTGAAATTAAAATATGGCATTTTACCATAAAATATATAAAATTCACAGAATCTATATTTGGTAATTTCCAAATATCTTGTTATTTTTATAGCACAATGCCATTTTCACGGATATTTTTCTCAATATTTGTCCAATCTTTTTGTAAATATTCTATTGTATCATCATAAAGCGTTTTGACGACATTAAAATCAATTTCTTTTGTTTTGTGATTTGCTTTGGTTGCATCTTTCTTTAGCACATAAATTTGGTCAATTCTACTTGAGCGAATATCTACTGATTTATCTACTTCATATCGCTCTGTTACAATGCAAAAACGACAACTTGGATTACCTGCTTTGATTTTTTCTGCCGTTGCTACACTAGATTCAAGCATAGTTTTGTCAAGATAAGTTTTACATTCAAAAGCTACAACAGGCACAGACATTTCAATTTGTTCGTCATTTTGTAATGCAAAAATTACATTTTTATAAATGGCAAAATCTTGGTCTTTGTGGTTGATTTTTATATTGTCTTTTATTTTAAATTCATCAAAATTTGCTGGACTAAAATACAGATTTGAATATGCTTTTGCGCCACCGATTTTAATTTCTTGTTCTTTTAGATGTTTAAATAGTCGAAACAATACCTCTTCTAAAATAGTAGATTCAAATTTGGATTGTGAAGTAAATAAATGATTATTGTTGCGCACAAAGTTTAAATATTGATTCCACGCATTAACTTGCAATTCTAAATTATCAACTCCAAATTCTCTATCAAAAATTTTATATTTTTCAATACATTGTCGCAAAAAATCCAAGTGTTCGCCTTTATTGAATTTTGTAAGCATATTTTTTGCGTGAATATATCCTTTATCAAATTGCTGTAAAAATTCCAAATCACTCATCTAAACTCCTGTGCGTAAAAAGTGTTGTCTCTACGCTTTTCAATCTCTCTTTTGCCACTTCACAGTATTTTTCGCTTATGTCTATGCCTATGAATCTACGCCCTAATTGTTTGGCTACCTTTGTAGTCGTCCCTGCACCATTAAAAGGGTCTAATATAATGTCATTTTGATATGAAAATAGCTTTAAACATCGCTTTGCTAACTCTTCGGGGAACATCGCATCGTGTCCATATTGCTTCATATTGCGTTCAGGTGCGAAGCTCCACTTGCCATAAACCCACTTTTTAAATTCATCATCGGTTATGTCTATGTTTTCTTTGTCGCCATCTTTTTTTAGGCTATTTTTGCAAAAGATTTCTATAAATTCCCACGAGTATTTTAGATAAGGTGAAGCGGGGCTTTTCCAGCTTCCCCAAGTGCAGTATTTGCAGTTGTAGTTGTTTTTCTCCCATAAAATCTCACCTTTCCAAATTAGCCCACTATCTATAAAAAATTTACTAACAAAATGGTGTGTAGGGATATAATCACTAAACATAGGCTGGATATTTACGATGATTCGCCCTCCGCTTTTAAGCACACGAATGCACTCTTTAAAAATTGCAAAAAGCTGATTAAAATAGCTCTGCCATTGATTCGCGTCATCTGTCGCGTTGTAATTTATACCAAAATTATAAGGGGGTGAAGTTAGCACAATGTCTATGCAGTTGTCGGGGAGCTTTTTTAAAAACTCCAAGCTATCCGCGCAGTAGATTTGATTAAGATAGCTTTGAATCTCATTTGTCTCATTGCTAAAATCTTTTTTATAAGATTCATAAGCTAATCTTGCCTTTGCATTTTGCTTTTTGTTTGCGACTTTTTTTGCTTTATTGAAGCTCTTAAATACAATTTTGCCATTTTGGCTAGAAAATGAGCGAATCTTATATAATTCCTCTAATGTCTTTTGAATAAGCGCGTTTTGCGCAGTAGATTCAAGCATTTTCAAATCTACAATGTCAAAATTAAGCGTAATATTTGAAGTATTTACGATAGATTCAATGCCACAGGATTGCAATATAGGCAAGGCATTGTTTATATCGCTATATTTATAAATATTTTGCAGTGTAATGCTTTTATAGTCAATCATCGTAATTCCCGTTTTTTTGTTATAAGTAACGATTGCGAAAAAATAATCATTTGGCATTCTACATCAAAATCACTTAAAGATATTTTGCCAAAAATTAAAATTTAAGCATAATTAGATTCGCGTGAATCTTACGCGAATCCACAAATTCACGCGCTATTTTTTCCCCTTTTTAATCGCTTCAAAAATCTTATCAAACTCCCCGCCATCGCTAAAATGTATCTTTTGTGCTCTGCTCCAGCCACCAAACGCATCGATTTTCACTAGCTCTAATGCAGGAAAATTCGCGCTATATTTTTTCGCCACCGCTTCATTTATGGGGCGATAGAAGTTTTTGGCGATGATTTCTTGCGCGCGTTCATCATACAAATGCGTGATATACGCCTTTGCAATCTCGCGCGTGCCTTTTTTATCCACGACTTTATCCACGATTGCCACAGGTGGCTCAGCCAAAATGCTAACACTAGGCACAACAATCTCAAATTTGCCATTGCCAAGTTGCTTTTGCGCTAAAAGGGCTTCGTTTTCCCACGCGATTAGCACATCGCCCACATTGCGCTTCACAAAGGTATTTGTCGCGCCCCTCGCACCTGAATCTAGCACAGGCACATTTTTGTAAAGTTTTGTCAAAAATTCTCGCGCTATATAATTTTGCGCCTGTGGTTTATCGTTGTTTTTCTCCATTTTAAGCGCGTAAGCTAGGGCTGCTAGGTGATTCCACCGCGCACCGCCCGAAGTTTTGGGATTTGGCGTAACGACTTTTACATCATCTCTAATTAAATCGTCCCAATCTTTTATGCCCTTTGGATTGCCCTTACGCACAAGAAAAACGATTGTTGAATAATATGGCGTAGAGTTGTTTGGAAACGCTTTTTGCCAATCTTTTTTTAGCAATCCACGCTCCGCAATCGCGTCAATATCAAACGCCAATGCAAGTGAGACTATGTCAGATTCAAGCCCATCGATGACGGAGCGCGCTTGTGCGCCTGAGCCTCCGTGTGATTGACGAATCGATACTTTATCGCCTTTTTGCTTTGCATACCACGCGCTAAATTCGGCATTATACGCTCTATAAAGCTCTCTTGTAGGGTCATAAGAGACATTTAAAATCTCATAATTCGCCCCAAACGCCACGCTTACAAATCCTAAAATCGATGCTACGATTTTGAATGCTGTTTTTTTCATTTTTTATCCTTTTAATGTGGTTTAATTTCTTTAAAATGCTCTTCGCCAATGCCTCGCTCTTTGCTTGTCTCGCCAAAGAGTTTATCGCTCGTGTAGTCATAATATGGCGCGGGATTTTCATCAAAGCTAGGAATCTCTTGCAATGATTCTGCGATAGCCACTATTTCAGCCTCGCCCACGCTATCGACATAATCCTCAAATAGCGGATATTGCGCTTTTTGCGGGATATATTTTGCCAAAACACGATAGATAAATTCAGGCAAGTGAAATGCCGAAATGTCCGCGACTTTTTTCGCAAAGCGCGATTTTTTCTCCGCACTCGCACTCACAATCCCGCCGATTACGACATTATACGCAGGATAGCTATAATCGCCATTGCGTTTAGACTTGCCAAAAAAGCCCAAATTCGCGCTAAAATGATTCGCACACGAATTTGGACAGCCAGAGAGCTGAATCCTAAATCCTTGAAGCGCGTCTAAATCTAACCCCTTGTCCTCCAAATATTCCTCGATTTTTAGCACTGCGCCACGCGGACGCGCGATACCTAGCTGACAAGTCGCCGCACCCGTGCAAGCCACCATATCGCCGATAATGGCAGGTTTGGCACTTTGGGTTGAAAACTGCGTAATCAAATCGTGCAAACTAAGCAAGTTTTTCGCGCTTAAATTTCGCAAATACATATTTTGATTTGGCGCGAAAAATAAGCTGTGATTGCCGATTTTTTCAAGCCTTTGCGCAAGCTCCCTTGCGTGAGTGGATTTCAAATCGCCCAAACTCAAAGGCACTTTGGCGCAAAAATAGCCATTTTGCACTTGCTTTATCACAAAGCGATTCCACCATTTTTGTTGCGATTCGCTCATTTGTGGAATCTCCAAATCCGCGCCACTTAATTTAGGCAATTTTGGGCTAGATTCAACATTCAAAGCACAATCAAAATTTGTCCGCACGATTTTCATCTCATCAAAAATCATCTTTGAGAGCTCCGATTCGCCGAATCGCTCCGCCACGAATCTAAATCGCGCTCGATTTTTGCGCTCTCTATCGCCGTGCCTATCATAAATCTGCTTTGCCGCCTGTGCCAAAACAAACAAGTCTGATTCGGGCAAAAAATCCATCAGTTTAAATCCAAGCAGTGGTTTTGCGCCCATTCCACCTGCTACCCACACTTCAAAACCGCGCTCTTTGCCTTGAATCTTAGCGATAAATCCCACATCAGTAATCGTTGCCATCGCTCTATCCGCGCTTGAAGCAGAAAAGGCGAATTTGAATTTTTTAGGCAAGTAAAAGGAATCTTTAAGCCCTAACATTTTGGTTGTGAGCGCATTCGCGTAGGGAATCACATCAAAAACACAATCACTTGCGACATTTGAGAGAATGTCTGCGTTAATATTGCGCACCGTAGCTCCTCCACCACCACGCGAAGTAAGCCCGATAGAGTGCAGATTCTCCAAAATCTCGCATAAATCATCTAACTTTGTATAATGCAACTGAATCCCGCCACGCGTAGTAATGTGAAGCTGATTGTTTGCATATTTGTCCGCATAGTCCGCTAAAATACCAAGTTGTTTTGGCTCTATCTCCCCGCCATAAGTTTTCACGCGCACCATATAAGTCTCGCGTTCCCTTTGCTCATACACTCCAAAAGGCACACGAATGCCCTTAAAATCGTCCTTTGTGATTTTGCCATTTTTTAAATCATTAAGCGACTTCTTAAAAAACTCAAAGTCGCCCCTGCTAACCGAATCTGGGATTTTATATCCGCTCATTTTTATCCTTTGTATTTTGTGATTTTTAAAAGCGAAAATATAGCATAAATTTTCAAAAAATCAAGCATAAATTTTTAAAATCATATTGTATTTGTAAAAATTCGCAAATTTTTGGAGCAAAAAAGGGCAAAAATTGCATAGATTCTGCGAATCGCAGAATCTACACATAAAATCGCAGAATCTCGCAGAATTTTCGTGGCAGATTCTGCGAATCACGCAAAAATCGCAGAATCTACTGAATTTTTCATTGCGAAATTTGTTTGTGATTCCTATAAATAAATTCATAGGATTTTAGTAAGAAATTCTGCGCTAGATTCGCAACTGCTTAGCGTTTTTTATATGGCACAATTTTATATTCTACATTATTTTCTGCCACAAATCACTCTACGCCAAAGTCCGTGCGCTTACAGCCCGTTACAAACACAGCGAATCTTGCGCTTGGCAAGGTATTTTTGATTGCGCTCAATATATGCCGTGCAGTCGCCTAAAAAGATTCGCAAAATTTTAATAAGCTGAAAAATCATTTATTGCCCCCTATTTAGTTTTGCGTCCGTCCTCCAAAACCTTTGCATTTCCATTTAAATCAAACTCCACCACGACATAGGGCAAACCTTGCAAATTTAGTTCGCGCATAAAGAAATCAGGGTCATTTTGCTCCATATTCCAAACTCCCGCGCCCTGCATTGTCTCTTGGGTAATTTCGCGGGAGTTTGCCACTCGCTTCGTCAATGAACGATTTAGTTCTATTTCCTCGCTCGTGGCTTCACAACCCACGAAATTCCCGCAAGATACTTCCGCAGGATTCCCTTTTTTTGATTGCAATTCCACTGCATTATCTACGCCTTGCCATTCTCCGCCTTTTGGCATATCATCATTATTTGCGTCATTTAGCGTTTTCTCACACCCCGCGCCCCATTTGCCCTCACAGATTAGCTTCGCCCCTATCATCGCAGGCACACCTGTGGTATAGCTAACCCCCTGTGCGCCGACTTCCTCATAGCATTTTTCGTGCTCGCAAATGTTGTAAATATAGATTGTCCGCTCCGCGCCATCTTTTATGCCCTTTATGTAGCAGCCGATGTGCGTTTGCCCTTTGGTGCGTGGGGCTAGGCTCGCTGGGTCTGGCAGTAGCGTTTTTAGCACTTCGATTGGAATGATTTTGCCCCCTTTGTGCGCGACTTCATCGATTCTCAAAAGCCCGACATTTTCTAGGCATTTCATATGCGTTAGGTAGGATTCGCCAAATGTCATAAAAAAGCGGATTTTGCGCAAGCCCTTTATGTTGCGGATAAGCGATTCTAGCTCCTCGTGGTAGAGTAAGTAGCTGTTTTTCACGCCCACGCCTAGATAGTCCCACTCTTTCATAAGTGCAAGCGGTGCGACATCGCGCCACTGCCCGCCAAAGTAGCTTTGATTTTGCAAATCTTGCGTGTTTGATTCTAATGCAAAATGCTTTTCCTCTCTCTCAAATTTGCGATAAATTTTATCCTCTTGCAAATCAGAATTTAAAGCAAGGTTTGATTCTAGGCTTGTAGAATCTACCCACCCCCTAGCCCCCTCCGCAAGGGAGGGGGGATTTGCCAAATCCACCCCATTTTTCACCCAAAATCTCCCCTTGCTACTCACCTCGCGCAAATTGATTTCAGGGTTAAAATTTGTCGCAAACGCGTATCCGTGGTCGCCTGCATTGCAGTCCAAAATATCGATACTATGAATCTCATCAAAATAATGCTTTTGCGCATACGCACAAAAGACATTCGTAACGCCCGGGTCAAAGCCACTCCCCAAAAGCGCGAAAATCCCCGCTTCCTTGTAGCGCGTATCATAAGCCCACTGCTCTTTATACTCAAAGTGCGCGCTATCTGGGTGCTCATAATTTGCCGTGTCTAAATAATGCGTTTTCGTGCGCAAACACGCCTCCATAATCGCCAAATCTTGATAAGGCAACGCCACATTTACCACGAGTTTTGGGCGGTATTTTTCTATCAAAGCCACCACAGATTCCACGCTATCGGCATCTACTTCGTCAATCTCAATCTCGCCAAAGCCTTTTGCGCGGATAGATTCTGCGATTGCTTGGCATTTACTCAAAGTGCGCGAAGCTAATATGATTTTTGAAAATACGCCACGATTCATCGCCATTTTGTGTGCGACTACGCCACCTACGCCACCTGCTCCGATTTGCAATACACACGCCATTTTGCACCTCCATATATTTAAAAATCAAATTTTAGCAAAATCGCTACCTAAAAATCCTGCCAAAATATTTTCTAAAAATATAAAAAAACACAAATCCACGCAAAAATGTCTCAATCAAAATAATGAGATATATCGCAAGGATAGGCATTTTTAGCATTAAACAAACATACATTGGCAAGATTCGTAAAATCCAAATACAAGTCGTATTTACAAAAAGCGAGATTTTTGTCGCCCCCGCCCCGCGAAACGCCCCATCGATGACAAAGATAAACACAAGCGGGATTTGCGACAATCCCACGCACACTAAATACAAATAACTACTATAAATCACTTCGCTTCTATCGCTAAAAAACGCGCTCAATCCCCCGCCAAAGGCAACCATCAAAATCCCCATAACGCCCATAAATGCAGACGCCAAAATGATTGTGGTGTGGATATATTTTCGCACCATATCCGCTCTCCCCGCGCCTAAAAACTGCCCTGTGAGTGCCATCGAAGCGACTACGAATCCAAATGATGGCATTATTGCGATAAATTCGATTCGACTGCCGATTTGAAGTCCTGCGAGATAGTCGCTCCCGTAGTTTGCGACAAATTTGGCGATTAGCATTAGCGAAATGATGGTGAATGCGCGTTCAACGCCGATTGGCACGCCGATGATTAGTCCTTTTTTGAAAAGTCGCCATTTTAGCGTGTAGCGCAGTTTTAGCACCGCATTTTTCCGCGCTAAGAGGCATAGTAAAATCAAAAACTCCATATACGCCGTGATGAGATTTGCAAGCGCAATGCCTACGATGTCGAGATTTGCGACAAAAATCAGCACCAAATTTAGCGCGATATTTAGCGCGGTGGTGAAAATCTTTATGTAAAAGGGCGTTTTTGTGTTGCCAATGGCGTTAAATGCGGCGATGATGATTGTGCGAAGTAGGACTGCGGGGATTGTGGCGATGATGATGGTAGTGAAAATCTCGCCTAAAATCTGCGAAGTGCCATCTACGCCAATCCACTCAAAATAGGTGCGTTGAAGCGAATCGGCGACTAAAAAAATCGGTAGCGACAGCAAACACACGCCAAAAAACATACTTGATAAAACCGCGCAAATCCCGCTAAAATCACCCATTCCATAAAGGCGCGAAATTTGCGCATTTGTGCCGACAAAAAAGATATTTGTGATGGCAAAAAGCATCATAAAGAAGTTTAATCCAAGTCCTACGGCGATGATGTGAAACTGCGAGAGCTGCCCCATCAAAAATATGCCGATGATGATGTTTGCGATGTCTAAAAGCGAGTTTAGTCCCGCAGGGATGGCGATTCGAAGGATTTTGCGTGCGCGAGATTTGAAGGTGGAGTGTGCGAAATTTGCGCGATTGGGTGAATCTTGCATTTGATTCACAGAATCTGTAATTAAATCATTTGCAATTCTAGTATCTTGCGCGAGATTCGTGGGTTGCGCTGAAAAATTCGAGCGAAAATAGGACATAAAGTCCATTAAGCGAGAATTTTTCAAGCTCCCGCGAAGGTTGCGTAAGAGACGAATTGCTTTAGATTCTGCGATTTTTTTGCGTGGCATTAGTCAATAAATCGTTTTGTCAAATTATGATAATATTCAATCCTTCTATCGCGCAAAAAGGGCCAGATATTGCGGACTTGTGAGATTCTTCGCCTATCAATGCAAATGCGTAAAATCTCATCTTTATCCGCACTCGCCATCGCTATTTCTTCGCCCTGCGGTCCAAAGGCAAAGCTATGCCCCCAAAAATTTATCGCACTTTGCGTGTTATTCGGTAGATTCTGCGTTTCAATCCCGTGCCGATTTATCGCACAAACAAAAATGCCATTTGCAATAGCGTGTCCCCTTTGCACCGCAATCCACGCATTTAGTTGCCTTTTTTTCTCGTCATCTGAATCGCTCAAATCCCACCCGATTGCGGTAGGATAAATCAAAATCTCCGCCCCGCCCAACGCCATCAAACGCGCCGCTTCGGGATACCATTGGTCCCAGCAAATTAACACGCCGATTTTACCAATCGAAGTTTTAATCGGCGCAAAGTCATTGTCACCGGGTGTAAAGTAAAATTTCTCATAGAAGCTTGGGTCATCGGGGATGTGCATTTTGCGATACTGCCCTGCTATGCTACCATCTTTGTCAAACACCACCGCAGTATTGTGATAAAGCCCCGCCGCACGCTTTTCAAAGAGCGAAGTGACAAGCACGACTTTATGCGCTTTTGCGAGTTTTGCAAAGAATGCCTTTTGGCTCTCAAAAGATTCTGCGTATTTGAAAAACTCGACATTTTCGCTTTGGCAAAAATACTCAAATGAATGCAACTCTTGCAATGCGACTAAATTCGCGCCAGATTCTGCGGATTTGGCGATAGATTCTGCGATGAAGTCATTTGTCGCTTCGCCTTTGAAGCTGTGCTGAATTAACGCGAGTTCTATCATCGCCTACTCATCCTCGTAATCATCATCGCTGTAAGTGTAATCGTCCTCATCGTAGTCGAAATCCTCATCATCTTCAAAGTCATCTAACTCATCAAAGTCAAAGTCCTCATCAAAGTCCTCTTCGCCAACATTTTCGTTTTCGTCAAAATCGCTCATTTTTATTCTCCCTTATTTTCCCACGCTATGTGGATTTTGCCGTCTTTTTCCTCTGTGGCAGCCATTCCCATTATGCTATATCCGCAATCGACATAATGCACTTCGCCCGTAACCGCGCTTGAAAGCGGGGATAGCAAATACATAGCCGAATCGCCAACTTCGCTAATGCCGACATTTTTTTTGAGTGGCGCATTTATTTCATTCCACTTTAAAATCATTCTAAAATCGCCAATTCCACTTGCCGCCAAAGTGCGAATGGGACCCGCAGAAATGGCATTTATGCGAATCCCGCGTTCACCCAACTCATAAGCCAAATATCGCACAGATGATTCAAGCGCAGCCTTTGCCACGCCCATCACATTGTAATGTGTGATATATTTTTGCGCTCCCAAATAGCTGAGTGTCAAAATCGCGCCATTTTCGTTCATAATAGGCAGCATTTCGCGCACAAGCTCCACAAGCGAATACACAGAAATCTCCATCGCCGTGTTAAACGCACTTTTTGAAGTCGCCAAAAACTCGCCATCTAACGCCTCTTTTGGCGCAAAAGCCACGCTATGCACGATAAAGTCGATTTTCCCAAAATCTCTTTTCAAACTCTCACGCAACGCGCCAAAATGCGATTCATTCCCCACATCTAGCTCATAAATCTTATCGCTACCAAACTCCGTAGCTATCGGCTCTACGCGCTTTTTTATGCTGTCATTCATAAAAGTGAATGCTAGACTTGCCCCTTGCTCGTGGCAAGATTTCGCTATGCCATAGGCTATGGACTTATTGTTTGCGATGCCTACAATTAGCCCTTTTTTGCCTTCTAAAATATTCCCTTGCATTATCTTAACTCCTTATGATTTGATAAAAATGCTCTACTTCCAAACTAGCACCACCCACCAAAACGCCGTCTGTCGCGGATATTATCTCTTTTGCATTGTTTGCATTTACGCTCCCGCCGTAAAGAATGGGCTTTTTGGCGATATTTTGCAAAAATTCATAGACTTCGCTAATCTGCTCCAAACTTGCATTTTGTCCCGTGCCTATCGCCCAAATCGGCTCATAGGCGATGATTAGATTTGGATAATCTAAATCTATTTTTTCAAGCTGTGAGCGCAAAAAATCTTTTGTTTTATTGGATTGGCGAATCGCCAAATTTTCCCCCACACAAAGAAAAATCTCAAAATTTTGCTTTGCAAAAAACGCAAATTTCTTTGCCACAACTTCATCGCTTTCACCAAAAAGCGTCCGCCGTTCGCTATGCCCGATTAAAATCGTTTTTATGTGAAATTCGCTCAAATGGCAAAGCGATATTTCGCCCGTAAATGCGCCGCCTTCGGCAAAATGCGCGTTTTGTGCGCCAAGCGTAAGATTCGCAAAATCATTTGCCACAAGCGAAGTAATCGCAGGAAAAATATAAATTTTTCGCGAATCCAAAAGCTCTTTTGTCGCCGAATTTAGGCGCGAATCCAGCGCATTTAGGTAGCCAATCGAATCGGCACGATTTTTGTTGCTCTTAAAATTACCAGCGATGATTTTCATTTTTCTAAAATCCTAATAAAAAAATTGTAGAATTTTAACAAAAATATTTAAGGATTTCACGCAAAAAATGCTCTATCAAAAATTTAAAAAAAATCTTAAAAAAACGCTCCAAACAATTATCCCAAACAAAATGCCCGATTTTAGCGTGTGTGAGGTTGAAAACCCGCTGTTTTTTGCGTATTTTGTGAATGGCGATATTTTTCACATTTCACATAGCGAAAATATCGCATTTAGCGAGGTTATCATCGATGAAGTGGTAAAAGTGGGATTTGAAAATGATGAGTTTATCTTTTATCCACAAAACGCAGAATCTGCCTATTTCAAGGGCGATTTTGAGCTTGATACTTATAGATTTGTCGAGTTAATTTTGGAGAATAATTTGAGCGAAATTGCAAGTGCGATTCACGCTAAAATCGCGCAATTTAGGGAGAAAATCGTAGATTCTGCGATGCTTTACAAGCTAAAAATGCAAAATGCGATTTGCAATGTGGAGTTTGTGGGCGAGGTATTTGATGAAGATTTGAAATGGGAGATTGAAAGCGCGATAAAGTCCCTTATTTGCGAGATTGCGAGTGAAAATATCATCGATTCAAAACGGCATATTTTTGAAGTGCTCTTTGAAAATGGCATTTATGATTTTGACAATATCGCTGAATCTGCCCCTGTGCGCGATATTTTCAAGCGATATTATAATCGCTCAAATCTAAGCGATAATATTCAAAGATCGCTTGAAATAAAACTAAACAAAATGCGATTTTTTATAAGTTATTTTTTTGAAAATATTTTTTTAAGCACAAATATTAAGGGCAAAATTTTTATAGATTCAAAGGTTTTCATAAATGATATTTTTCTCATCGGTGCGCCAGAAATCAACTATGCAAATGCGGATTTAAAAATCGCATTTAGTGGCGAAAATATAGAAATCACAAACTTGCAAAAAATACAAGTTATTTTACACAGCATAAAGAGCAATCTAAAAGCACAAAACGCAGAATCTACATTTGATTCAAACAACGAAATCATCATAAATGACAAAATTATAGTAAAAAACACCGCACTTTTGGCGATACAAAATAAGGCAAAAGATAGCAAAATCGCTCATAAATTAGAGCTAATTTACAGCGTAGGTGGCGTAGAGAAGCGATTTGTGGGTAGTGGGAGTGTGAAAAATATACTTTGAATGCGCTACTTGCGGACAAATAGCGCACTTAAAATTACACGCAGGCGGTGTCGCCACCTCGCATATTTTCGCCAATATCATCGCGATTTGTGCTTCCTAGCGCACTCCACACGATGCACCCATCAGTCGGGCACGCAGTGGCGCACGCTGGGGCGTCATTATGCCCTACGCACTCCACGCATTTATCGCCATACACATAGTAAATGCCCTCGCCTGTGGGATTATCATCATCATCGACAATCGCACTCACAGGACACTCATCAATGCACGAACCGCACGAAATGCAAATATCCGTAATCAAAACAGCCATCATATCTCCCTTAAATTTAAATTTTGGCAAAAGCCAAGTTGAAATTTTAGTGTGTTTTTTGCAAAAAATACCATAAATTTTGCAAATTTTATGCTTGTATAAACAAATCTTCCATCATCTCATAAAGCACCGAATTGTCCCGCACTGCGATATTAACCTCGCTAAAATCTAATTTATATGTATTTTTTTCTAGCAGTTTTTTGACATTTTCGTAATTCACGCTTAGATGCAAAATCTTATTTTTATAAATGCTTCCGCTTACAATCCCCAAATTATGAAACACCGCGCAGAAGGTAATTTGCTCGTTTTTTTGCCTTTTTATTTGGAGTAAAATGTGGCGATTTTGCTCTTTTATCACAAGATTTAAAATGCCCTGATTTAGCGCATACAGCGAGTTTGAGATGAAATCAAACTCATCTTTTAAATGCGTATTTAGCGCAGAATCTATCAATTTATCCCTAAATTCTCGCACGAAATCCGCATTTTTTGCCATCGCCTCCAAATCTTTTGGCGTGAAAAAAATGGGCGAATTTTTGGCAGATTCTGCGATTTTGGGGCGCATTTTTAGCTTTGAAATCAGCAACTCACCGCCCGAGTCTCTCACAATCGCCCAATATTTCGCGCCAAGTTGCAAATTTGCATTGCTTTTTGCCTCTATTGTGGTGTTGCCGAGTTTTAATAAAAATCCTTTTTGCGTTTTTTGCAAGATTTCTAAAAGCAATGGGAGCGTGGTGTTGAAATTTTTAATGCTATTATTTTGCGTTGTTTGGGCGATTTTGGCGATGTTTAAAATCTTTTGAATCATTTTTTTACAAGATTTTTGGCGATATTTTGCGCGATTTTAAAGCTAATATTTAGCTTTGAATCTTGTGGGATTTTTGCGCTAGACTCGCGTGTGAAAATGCGCACTTCATTGCTATCCCTGCCGATTTGATTAGATTCGCTAATCACATTTAGCACCACCATATCGCAACCCTTTGTATCAAGCATTTTTTGGGCATTTAAAATCGCAGAATCTGCGTTTGATTCTGCCTTAAATCCCACAATATAGCACGAATCGCCAAATTTGCCAGAAATCTGCGCTAAAATATCAGTATTTTGAATTAAATGCAAATCCCACTCTTTGCCGATTTGCTCTTTTTTTAACTTGCCTTGCGCAGGTTGCGCCACTACATAATCGCTAATTGCCGCAGCTGAAATGAAAATTGTGTTTTTAGATTCTGCGTTTTGATTTTTGTCATTCTGAGATTGCGAAGCAATCGAAGAATCTCTATTTTGAGATTTTTCGCTACGCTCAAAATGACAAAATGGAGCAGATTCTGCGTTTTTTGTGCGATTCGCATACGAATCTAACTCCGCTTCAATCGCATTTTGAAACTCCGCACTACTTTTCACAGCGATTTTTTTCACGCCTAGCGGGAGATTTAGCGGAAATTGTGATGCGATTAAACTCACATTTGCGCCCAAAAAATAAAACGCCAAAGCCAAATTTGACGCTTGTTTGCCACTTGAATCATTTGAGATATGGCGAATCGCATCGATTTTCTCTACGCTCCCGCCACCTGATATTATGACATTTTTATCACGCCAAAAATCGCCGTTTGATTGAGCGCAAAAAGCGCGTTTTAGATGAAATATGATTTCGCAAACCTCCGCCATCGCGCCATTTGCGATGATATTACACGCCAAAAGGCTAGTGCGGGGCGGGATTATGTGGTAGCCCATTTGTTGCAACGAATCCATATTTGCCCTATTTTGCGCAGATTTAAGCATATTTACATTTGCGCTTGGAGCGATAAAAACGGCGCATTTACACGCCAAAAGTGTTTCGATTATCAAGCTATCGGCGATTCCGTGTGCGAGTTTGGCGATACTATTCACACTTGCAGGGGCTAAAATTGCGATGTCAGCGAGATTTGCATAAGAGATATGCGATATTTGGGGGAAAGATTCGGTTGATTTGCAAAGGACTTTGTTGCCACTCATCGCCTCAAATGTGAGCGGAGCGATGAATTTTGTGGCTTCCTCGCTCATCACCACAAAAATCTCTGCGCCCTCTTTTTTAAGCGCACTGATTAAATCAAGCGACTTGTAAATCGCAATCCCCCCGCTTACAAGCAGTAAAATGCGTTTGCCATTTAATAGATTCATATTTTACCCCTTATAAATTTTGCGATTCTGCGATATTTTGTGGCATTGGCTCTAATTTCAATGATGGATTTTCAATAAGTTTCTTAAAAAAGCTCTCTAAATACACTTTATTTAGGGCGATGCCTTTTTGAATATCGCTATAATTTGCCATCACAAGGGCATTTCTAAAATATTTTGAGTGCTCTTTAAATATCGCATTATCACATAAAATCCCCTTGCTTCGCAAATATTTGATGGTAAATACCGCGATTGTCCGCGTGTTGCCCTCTGCAAATGGGTGAATCTGCCAAATATTAGCGATAAAATGCGCGATATTTTTGCTCCATTGCTCTTTTTTGATAAGTGCGTAATTTTTATTTGCTTCTGCGCTAAAATCATAATTTAAATATTCTATTATTTCATCATAATTGCCATAATGCACGGATTTATCGCCTAAAATCGCTTCTTTTTTTGCGATATTAAAGTCTCTAAAATTGCCGACATATTTTTCATCTATTTTTGTAAAAATACCGCTAAATAGTTTTTTGTGAATGACTTTTAGCGTGGCAGGCGATAAAATGAAGTGATTTTCATCAAGCATTTTGGCAATTCTTATGGATACCAAATCGCATTGCTTCTCATTGCAAATCGCCATATCGCTTAAATTTTGCGTGGCGTAATATGCCTGCAATTGGCTTTCGATTTCATTATATGTATTTGATTGAGCGATGGCGGTGTAGAAATATTTTGAAGGCATTAGATTATCGACTTTGTTTAATCCCACGCCTATTTCTACATTTTCCTTTTTGTAGGGCAAGTTTTCGTTATCAATAATCGCGTGCTCTTGCTTCTCCACAATCTGCCTTTTTTTGTTGAATGTGGCATTATATCATATTTTGATTTGTAGATTCTGCGAATTTTAAGTGAAAGATTCGGCTCTAAAATCGCAAGCACTTTTTTAGCAAAATCACACTTAATATTACCACGCAAATTTCAGCGAAAAATCCCACCAAAAATACGCCATTTACGCCAAAGATTCGTGGCAAAATTAGCAAAAATGAAAGCCCAAAATACACCAAAAAGCCCACTACGCACGAGATTCCCACTATCGCTAACACACAAGCGCAAAAAATTTCGTCTTGTTTCTTTGAGCGCGTTTTTGCGATTCAAAAATCACAAAAATTTTAGTTTCAAAAGCCACAAAATTCTGTGTGAATCTACAAAAAAATAGCGCGATTTTACTAAATTTTTCGCTAAAATTTCATTTTTAAAGATTCTGCGATTTATAAATTGAAAGGACGCAAAAATGAGATTAGAAGCAACTACAAAAGCCCCAGATTTTACCACCACAAATCAAAATAGCAAAAAAGTTAAACTTAGCGATTTCAAAGGCAAATTTGTCATTTTGTATTTTTATCCAAAAGATATGACAAAGGGTTGCACGATTGAGGCAAATGATTTTAGCGCGCTAAGCGCGGAGTTTGGCAAACTAGGCGCGGAGATTTTAGGCGTTAGCCCAGATAACGAGCAATCGCACCAAAAATTCATCGTAAAAGAAAATCTAAAAATAAACTTGCTTTGCGATGAAAACCACAAAATCGCCGAATCTTACGGCGCGTGGGGATTAAAAAAGAATTACGGCAAAGAATACGAAGGCATTATCCGCTCAACTTTTATCATAAAAGATGGCATTATTTTAAAGGCATTTTATAATGTCAAAGCCGCAAATCACGCACAAAAAGTGCTTGAATCGCTTAAAAATATCGCAGAATCTGCCACAGATTCTGCGAATCCAAGCAAAAAAAGCATAAAAAGCACGAAATAAAGGCGATTTTACGCACAATGCACTTTAATAAATTCACAAAATTTTACACGCCAAAAGCACCCGAATTTCACGCAAAAAGTGCCGAGATTCAGGCACTCGCGGAGTTTTTGATGGATTACACTTTGGCGATGCTATCCATCGGCACTTACACTTCGCGCGTGGAGAAGTGCGCAAAGCGCATAGGACAGGCGTTTGGCTACGATGTGCATATTGCCATTTTCTCACACACCATAAATATCAGCATTTTAGCGCACGATAACTACACCAAAAGCAAAACTTTCGTGCGTGGATACAGCGATTTGGCACTTGACTTTAATAAAATCTCCGCACTCTCCGCACTTTCGTGGCACGCCTATGATGATAAAATCACATTTGAGGCACTAAAAGCGAACTTCGAGCGGATAATGCGCCAAAAACGCTATGGATTTTTTGGCAATTTGATTTTGTCAAGCTTCGCATTTGCGGCGTTTTGCAGGATTTTTGGCGGGGACTTTGGGGCGGTTGGCGTGATTTTTGTATCGACTTTTATTGGCGTTTTGGTGCGCCATATTTTGGTAAAAATGAAAATCGATTCACGCATAATTTTCGTGCTGTGCGCGTTTGTGGCATCGATGATTGCCTATTTTGGCGGAGTGATGGGACTTACAAGCAAGCCAGATGTCGCAATCGGTAGCAGTGTGCTATTTCTAATCCCGGGCATTTACCTAATCAACGGCGTTATCGACATTTTGGACGGGCACTCGCTAAATGGACTCTCTCGCCTAATCCGCGTGACAATCCTTATATCTTGCATAGCTGTGGGATTATACGCCACGCTTAGCTTCTCAAAGCTACCGATGGAGTATTGAAAATGGATAGCGCATTGCTTATAAATTCGCTAATTGACGCGGGATTTGCCGCGGTGGCGGGACTTGGATTTGCCTACGGGTGTAATCCGCCTATGCGGACGATTTTTGTCTCCGCGCTACTTGCAGCAGTGGCGCACGGCGCGAGATTCTACCTACAAAAAAGCGGATTTGACATCACAAGTGCGACATTTTGCGCTGCATTTATCATCGGGATACTTGGTATGATGCTCGCCAAACGCCTAAAAACGCCCACTGAAATTATCACCTTCCCCGCGATTTTGCCAATGATACCGGGTATGTATGCCTACCGCACGATATTATCCATCGCTAACTTTTCAAGCGAGGGCGATTTAGAAGCGCAAGGACGCCTTTTAGTCCAAATCACAAATAATCTAATCACCACTTTCTCCGTCTCTCTTGCCATCGCCGTAGGCATTTCGATAAGCTTGGTAATCTTTTATGAACAGAGCTTTATGATGACACGCAAAAGCGTAAATGAGAACTTAAAGGGGCTGTGAGGGATTCGTAAGTGCGAATCTAAAATTTGCGATTTTTTATAAATTTTTGCGATTCGCCCCTTGACTTAGAGCTACTCTAATGTTTTATAATTTCAATCGTGGATTTTGGGTTTGCATTTCGATTTGCGATAATATTGCGCAAAATAGGCGCGAATCGCCAAATCAAAACTGCGAATCTAAACGCCACAAATTTAATTTTAAAAGGATAAAAAATGAAAAATGTAACATTGACAGGCGATTTGCAAAGGCGCGAATTTATCAAAAATAGCGCGAAAATGAGCGTAGCTTTGGGCGCATTAGCGACATTTGGCAATTCAACTCTTTTGGCAAAGAGCGCGGATTCAAGCGATTCAAGTGCGAAAAGCGCGGATTTAAAGGGCGCGAATCTAAACACAGATTCGACTAAAAACCCCGCAAAAATCCCCACATTCACGCTAAATAACGGCGTTGTAATGCCAGCAGTGGGATTTGGCACACTCAAACTTGGCGATGCCAAAGCCACGCAAAAAGCCGTAGAGGACGCGCTAGAAGCGGGTTATCGATTATTTGACACCGCACAAAGCTACGCAAACGAGGAAGCCATAGGCTACGCATTCAAAGCCACAGGGGTAAAACGCGATGAATTATTTATCACTTGCAAACTTTTTCGCCCCTACGCAAACGAAGCTTTGGCGGGAAAAGCCTACTTTGAGAGCCTAAAAAAGCTCAAAATCGACTACGCGGATTTATACCTAATCCACCAGCCCGTAAATGACACTTACGGCGCGTGGAGGGCGATGAGTGCGCTTTACAAAGACAAAGCTGTCCGCGCCATCGGCGTTAGCAACTTTAATCCCGCGCGGATTATGGACTTCGTGCAAAACAACGAAATCAAACCAGCAGTCAATCAAATCGAGTGCCATCCGCATTTTCAAAATGAAAAAGCATTGCAAAATCTAAAAGAATTAGGCATTCAAATGGAGGCGTTTAGTCCGCTAAAACAGGCGCGGGACAATATTTTGAATGACAAAGTTTTAAGCACAATCGCCAAAGCACACAAAAAGAGCGTGGCGCAGGTGATTTTGCGCTGGATTTATCAGCGAGGCATTATTAGCGTTGCAAAGACTACGAAGCCCACGAGAATGCGAGAGAATCTAGCTATTTTTGACTTTGAGCTAACAAGCACAGATATGGCAAAAATCGCCAAATTAGAGACAGGCAAACCCTTGCTAGACCATCAAGACCCCGCACGAATCAAGTGGTTTAACGAGCGCACAGCAGGGGAGAACTTTACGCGATAGGGATTTTGTTTGATGAAAGTTGTATAATTTTTAATTTGAAAGGATAAAAGATGAAAAAAATAGCAAAATCTATCGCGCTATGCGTGATTTTGGGAGGTTTGAGTATGGTAAATGCGAGCGAACAAGAGCTAGTCAAAGCGGGGAGTTTGGGCGGATTTGAAGGCAGCGATAAGATTTTCAGTGGCAAAGTCAAAGTAACAACGCTTTTTAAAGACGCGCCTTATCGTGCGTTTGGCGGGGGATTGGTAGAGTTTAGCAAAGGTGCGCGGAGCGCGTGGCATACACACCCTGCGGGACAAACGCTAATCGTTACAGAAGGCACAATCATCACAGGCACGGAAAATGGCGTGGTGCAACTCGCACACAAGGGCGATACAATCCTCTGTCCGCCTGATTTGAAGCATTGGCACGGCGCGACTGACAAGCAGAATGGCGCACATATCGCGCTTACAGGCGTAAAAGACGGGCAAAATGTCGTGTGGCTAGAAAAGCTAAGCGATGAGGAATACAAAAACGCGCTAAAAAAGGCGAAGTAGATTCGTGCGATTTGCGCAAATCTAAAATAAAAAAGAGGTGTCATTGCAAGGCGAATCGCAAATTCGCGCAAAGCAATCCACGCCGAATCGCCACCAATCGTCATTGCGAGTCCTTGCGACAGCAAGGCGAAGCAATCCGTAGGATTTACTAAAGAAACTTCGTTTTGCGAACGAAGTGAAGCAACCATCCAAATCACGCGAATCTAAAAGCTAGATTCGCGCTATGATAAATATGCGAATCGATAAATTATTACATTTAGATTCGCACAAAGTAAGAAATTCGCATAAGATTCATAAGTCGCTGAAATAGATTGCTTCGTTGTTTTCGTTTCATTCACGCGCTTCGCAATGACAAAATTTAATGCAGAATCTACCTTGATTTTGCCATTCTTATCGAAGCACAAAGCAAAGAATCTCTATTTTAGATTCTGCGTTTTTGTGCGATTCGCAGAATCTACGCTAGATTCTGCGAATTTTAATAAGATTCTGCGAATTTCACGCGATTTTCACGCGCATTTAGATTCGCATAATCACGCCAAAACGCGCTTTTTTAGCATTTCTACAAATTTTGGCAATTCCGCGCCGATGGCGACTTTGTTTAGCAAATTATAGACTTTGTTTCTATCCTTTAAGCGGACAAGCGATTTGATGAGCGGTTTTAGGGCATAAGGATTTTGGGCTATTCGCAGTCCTACTTTTTGCCACTGCCTTAATTGATAGCTTTGGTTGGGCGCGATTTCAAGCGCGATACTTGGGGTGCGCGTGGATTGCACTTCTACCGCCGTTACGCCCCCGCCACAGATGATTAAGTCGCTCTCAATCATTAAATCTTTTAGCTCTCTTGCGGATAGATTCGCGTGTATTTGCGTCCCAAAGCCACAATTTAGCGGTTCATAATATCGTGGCAAAACGACACTGATTTGCGAGTATGACAGCTCTTTTTGCACGATGTCAAGGGCTTTTTGCGTGTTGTTTGCAAAGTCATTGCCACCTAGCGTGATTAGCACTTTGTTTATTTCTTTGCTAATTTTTTTTGGCTCTACGCTACGAAATTCTTTTCTAAGTAGCCCATATTCCACCCCCGCAAAAATCTCATTTTGGATTTTGTCATTGTAAAGTCGCTTTGCGTTTAGCGCGGGATTTAGGATAATGCAGTCCTTTGGATAGGCTATTCGACTAAAATCATCTAGCGCAACGCAAATTTTGGCATTTTGCAATGCAAAAGCATAAAATTCAAAGGGCGCGTAGTAGGAATCTATCACGATTAGCACGGCATTTTTTATCAAATCGTGCGGATTTTCTAGCCAATTTGCATTTGTCGCATTTGCGCTCTCATAATCGCCCCTATTATAAATCTCCACCGCAAAATCCGCGTTTTGTAGATAGCTTTTTAGCGCAATGCAACGACTCAAATGCCCCAAGCCAAAGTTTTTCCCCGCTTCTGTGAAAATCACTGCCTTTAACGCGCTCATTTTGTTGCCCTGCCTTAAAAACTCGCCTAAATCTTGTGCGAATCAGCCAAAATCTTGTATTTTAGCTCGGCGATTTCCCAATCGCTAGGAGTATTTATGTCCGCTACAAAAATCTGCGGGATTTTAATAATGCGCGAATCCTCGCTAAAAATAGGCTTTTTTGATAAGAAATTTTCCGCACTTCCAAAATAAAACTGCCCCGCATCATAATACAATGCTTCTAAATCTTGCGAACGCGTAAGCTCGAATCTCTCGGCTAACATTTGAATCTTGTCATCTCTCACAAAAAAGCTTCGCAATGGATTTGCATTATACTCACACGCGCTAAAAATATAAGATTTTTGATTTTGCAAAAATTTCTCAAAGCCTTTTTTTAAAAAATCCACTTTTAGCAACGGCGCAGTGGGATAAATGCAACAAATATTGTCATTTTTTTGCAAATTTAGGCGATTCGCTTCGTAAGCCAAAACCTCCAAAGTCGTAGCAAAATCATCGCAAAAAGATTCGCGCAAATGTGGCACTTCCGCGCCAAAATCCACCGCGACTTGCGCAATCTCCGCGCTATCGGTGCTAACGATGATTTTATCAAAGATTTGCGAATCTTGTGCTACTTTAATCGAATATGCGATGATGGGTTTGCCGCAAAAATCTTTGATATTTTTACGCGGGATTCGCGCACTTCCGCCCCGCGCTGGGATTATGGCGAGATTCATCAGCAAATCTCTAACGCAAGATTTTTGCTAATAAGGCCACGCGTTTTCAATCTCTTTGCTCCCCCAATTTTTGTGCCTCTTATCGCTTATATCGCCCTCGCTTGTATAGTTTAGTTTCAGCTCAGAAATGTAGCGCGAAGCAATCGTATTGTTTGAAGTAATGTCATAGGGGCGAATCACGCCACTTAAAAGCATCACCTTTTTTTCGCCATCCACCATAATTTGGCGCGTCCCCTCAATGTAATAATTGCCGTTTTCTAGCACCTTTATCACTCGCGCCATAAGCTCAAAATTCACGCGCTCCGTGCGGTTTTGCGAACCGCCACCGCTGAAATTTGTCGCAGAATTTGCTAAATTCATATTAAACGCACTGCCATCTTTGAAAGAGTTGATATTTTGCGCGATTTGGGCGTCATTGCCCGTATAATCCACGCTAGGCGCGGTAAGTGTGCCGTTTTGATTGCCCGTGTATGCCTTTTGCGTGTTAAAACTCGCACTTGAACTCTCATCAACTAGCACTAGCAAAATGTCATTTACCCGCATAGCGCGTCTATCGGCAAACATAGGACGCTCACCTTGCCCAAATAGCGAACCAAGTTTGGGAAACTCTTCGATAAAATCTTTTTCGGGCAACTCTTCGACATATTTTGGCGGAGAAAAATCCATAATCGGGTCGGCAAACAGCGCAAATGGCGCAAGATTCGCACACACAAACAAAAAAATCTTTTTCATAAAATCGCCTTAAATTTTTGGTATAATTCGCGCATTTTTAAAGCAAAGTTTATTCCAAAAAAGGATTGTTACGATGACGATAAAAGAGCGATTAAGCGCGGATTTGAAGTCTGCGATGAAAGAAAATGACATTTTTAGGCGCGATACGATTCGCCTTATAAATGCGGGGATTAAGCAAGTAGAAGTCGATAAGCGCGTGAGTTTGGACGATGAAGGCGTGATGAAAATTTTGCTTGGCGCAAAAAAACAGCGATTAGATTCGATTGCGGCTTATGAGAGCGCGAAACGCGATGATTTGGTGGCAAAAGAAAAGGGCGAATTAGAAATTATTTTGCAATATTTGCCAAAACAGCTTGGCGATGATGAATTGCGCACAAAAATCGCTGAAATTATCAAAAATGTGGGCGCAAATAGCGCAAAAGATTTAGGCAAGGTAATGGGCGCGTGTAAGTCATTGCAAAGCGTGGCAGATGGCGCAAAAATCGCAAAAATTGCAAAAGAGTTGTTAGGCTGATTTTAGGCTAATTTGGGGGCTAAAATGGCGGATTTTGGGGAGTGCGAATCCTTTTGCTTTGCGGAGGTAAATTTAGCAAATTACGCGCATAATTTGGCGCAAATCAAAGCGCATTTGCCGATTAGTGCGAAAATCCTAGCAGTCATCAAAGCAAACGCCTATGGTTGCGGAATCGCAGAGATTGCAAAAATCGCGTATAAATGCGGAGTTTATGCGCTTGGCGTGGCTAGAATGGACGAAGCCTTAATCGTGCGAGAAGCCCTGCCAGAGGCAAAAATCTTAATTTTAGGCTACACGCCAAAAGAGTTGCTAAACACCGCAATCGCGCATAACATCGAGCTTTGCGTCTATCACAAGGACATTGCCAAATCAATCTCACGCGAAGCACAAAGGCAAAACAAAACCGCACACATTCATATCAAAATCGACACAGGAATGGGGCGAATCGGCTTTTTGTGCGATGAATTAAATACAGATGATTCGCTAAATATTATCGAATCTATCTCAAAACTGCCAAATATCCAAATCGCAGGGGTTTTCACGCATTTTTCAAGCGCAGATGAGGCGGATTTAGGCTACACGCAAATGCAGGTGGCGCGATATTGCGACTTTGTGAAAGCGTTAGAATCGCGTGGGATTAAGGGCTTTATGCGACACTGCTCAAACTCTGCGGGGATTTTCAGCTATCCGCAAGGCATTTTTGATATGGTGCGCGTGGGGATTGTGAGCTATGGTATCTCTCCACTTCCTGCACTACCCGTGAATCTAAAACCTGTATTAAGCCTAAAAGCCCGTGTGGTGCATATCAAAACGCTTCCAAAAGACTGCGCGATAAGCTATGGGCGGACATTTATCACGCCAAAAACTATGCGAATCGCCACGATTTGCGCAGGTTACGCCGATGGATATAGCAGACTTCTCTCAAATAAAGGCGAAGTTTTGATTCGCGGGATTCGCGCAAAAGTCGTAGGTAGCGTGTGTATGGACCAGCTGTGCGTGGATATTAGCGACATTAAAGACGCGCAAATCGGCGATAGTGCGGTGCTTTTTGGCGTTGATGAATGGGGCAATGAGATTAGCGCAGATGAGTTAGCGCAAAAAATCGGCACGATAAGTTATGAAATAATTTGCGCGGTGTCAAATAGAGTGCCAAGAATTTATAAAGGCGCGTTGTCTCTTTGATTCTTTCGCGGGATTCGTCATTGCGAGACTTGTTTGCAAGTCGTGGCAATCCATACGATAGATTCTGCGAATCGCACGAAAAACGCAGAATCTGCGAAAGATTTATGATTTTTTATGATTTTTTCGTGCGAGATTCTGCGATTTTGCGAAAAAATATTATGTTTTCGCTACAATTTTGACTTTTTAGATTTTTTATGAGTTTTTTAAAGGTTGCATTATGCCAAATTCAAAAATAGAAAATATCGCCCAAATCGTGGCATTTATCGCGCTAATACTCACCGCAATCGCGCTAATTGCGTGGGACTTTAAGATTTATGGAGATATTTTTCGCTTCATCTTGCCTATTTTGTGCGCTTTTGCGCCATTTTATGAAAGAGATTTTGAGAAATTAAAAGAGTTGATTTTTGCTATTTTAATCAGCAGTTTAGTCGTGTATGTGGCAAAATTTGGTATTTCGTATATGGTGGCAAATTACGATGTGGCGGAGATTTTGAGCTTTGCACGGCGTCCCATAAATGACGAATACAAGGGCTTTCCAAGCGGACACACACAAGGTGCGTTTATCGCGGTGGCGTTTGCCTTTGTGTATTTTCATCTGCGATGGAAAATATTGCTTTTTTGCCTTGCCACTCTTGTCGGGATTTCGCGCATTTATAGCGAGTATCACACGATTTTGCAGGTAATTTGTGGGGGGATTATTGGATTTTTTATAAGTTATTTTGTGATTAAATTTTTGCAAAATCGCAGAATCTAGCTAAAAAATAGCAATTTCACGCACATTGCGAATGATACGGCGACAACAAGTGGTTTTATGATTTTTATGCCGTATTTTAGTGCCATTTTCGCGCCCAAATATCCGCCGATGATTTGCCCCACTGCCATCGCCGCAGCAAGCGCAAATATAATATGTCCAAATACCGCAAACGCAAGCACGGAGGCAAAATTCGTGGCGAAGTTGTAGAGTTTTGCCTGTGCTAGGGCGTCTTTTATGCCAAAGCCACCAAGTGAGATTAGCGCAATCATCAAAAACGAGCCTGTGCCCGGTCCAAAAAATCCATCATAAAAGCCAACTATCCCGATGATAAAGGCAAGTGCGATTTTGCCGATTCGCGCTTTGTTTGATTCTTCGCTCACTTTTGGCGAAAAAAGAAAATACAGCGCGAAAAACATTAGCAAAAATGGGATTGCCTTGCGTAAAATATCCGCGTTTATCACTTGCACCGCAAGTGTCCCGCCTAGCGCAAATACAAAGGCAAAGGTAGCAAAAAGTGCGCATTTTCGCCATTGCAAATATCCCTTGCGCCAAAAATGCAAAGTCGCGCTAAAAGAGCCAAAAACCGCCTGAAATTTGTTTGTGCCAAGTGCTTCGTGTGGCGGGATTCCTGCAAACATTAGCGCGGGGATTGTTATCATTCCGCCACCACCTGCGATACTATCGACAAATCCCGCCACCAACGCCACCACGCTTAAAATTAAAATAGTGGTTATATTCAAATCAAAATCCATTTTTGTCCTTTGTGTGCGCTAGATTCTGCGAATCGCAGAATCTACATTAAAACTTTTGCTATAATTTTGCGAAATTTTAACTTTAAGGACAAAAAATGGCAAGTATAAATTATGAAAAATATGCGCGTATGTCGCAAAAACAGCTTTTTAACTCGCTATTAAATGCGGAGAAAAAAGAGCGCGATATTATGGAGCGGACAAATCAAAAGTTAAGCGATACGCGGGATTTGATAGCGTTTTTAAAGGCGAAAATCAAAGATAGCTTTGAGCCAAAATATGAGTTTGTGCCACTAAAAGAAACACAATCTTACAAGTTAGCAATGGAGTATAAAAAGACGCTCACTCCGCAAGAATTAGCAGAGATTGAGAGAGAGTTAGACGAAGAAATAAATAGGGATTATGGCGATGAATTTTGAAATAATTGTAGATAAAAAAGCTGATAAAGCCCTATCAAAACTGCAAAAATCCGCGCCAAAAGCACATTTACGGATTATCGAGTTTTTAGATAGCAAGCTCTCAAACGCCAAAAATCCGCACCTTTTGCCAAATGCGAAGCGTTTGCAGGGCTTTGATGATAATCGCTATCGGTGGCGCGTGGGCGAATATCGCATTATAGGCATTATCGAAAATGGCACTTACAAAATTATCCAAATCATCAAAATCGCCAAGCGTGATGATGGCACTTATAAAGGACTATGATTTATCCCGCAAAGTGCGCAAAAATCGTCCCAAAAATCTAAAATGCTTTTTATTATAAAGGCTGATTAGATAAATGGCGATGATTGCCAAAATACCGCCGATTGCCGTGCTAATCTCTGGCTTTTCGCCCAAAATGATAAATGACAAAAGCACCGCAAAAAACGGCACAAGTAGCGTGAAACTTGCGCTTTTGGTAATGCCTACCACTTCAATGCCTTTGTAATAAATGCTTGTGCCAAAGACGGTGGATAAAAGCGCGATAATTAGCAAAAATCCAAGCGATTCGCCCTCGCTAAATATCGCAAAATCCGCGCTTTGCAAAAATGGCACAAACAGCACCGCACTAAAAAACGCGCTATAAAAATTTATCACAAGCGGGTGGAGCGGAAGTTTGCGGACGCTTAAAGTTACACACGCCCACAAAAACGCCGCCAACATAAAAAATAGATTAAATGAATCAAAAATCGCACCCTTACCAGAGATAAAGAAAACACCCGATATTAGCCCGATTCCAAGCCCTATGCACTCCAATCTGCTGAGTTTTGCGCCAAAAATTACCACGCTTAACAAAGTCGCCAAAATAGGCGATAAAGTCGTGGTTATCACACCTGCGCTCCCTGCGTTGCCTAAATTTATCGCGTAGAAAAATACAAGCGAATAAAGCGCGTTTGAAGCGATATTTGCGCCAAGTCGCACAAAGCAAGAGCGTGGGACTTTTAGGCTTAAACCCAAATATTTTATGATAGGCAGTAGGCACACTGCCACAAGCGCAAATCGCCCAAATGCCACGATAAAAGGCGAATGAGTTGATGATAGGATTTTGGATATGGGCCACGAAAGCCCCCAAAAAAACATTGCGACAAATAGTAAAAAAATAAAAGTTTTTTGCATTTTAGATTTGTGCTTTGCGCTTTGGATTCGCGCTAGATTTACAGCCACGAATCTTAACCATTTTTTAGCCTTAAAATCTCATCATAAATCTTTGGAAACGCGCTTGTGCTAGGCTCTAAATACACGCTATCAAAGAGATTTTCATTGATTCCACGCGCGGAGTTGAGATTATTTAGAATTTTGTAGCCTTTATTTATCATCGCACAAATATTCACAACCTCCCCGCTAGTGCCACTTACGATGATTATGTCATTATCTCTCACGCGTCCAAAAATCTCATACATTTGCGCGTATTTGGGAGCTTGCTCATAAAAAAATACGATATTTGGCTTTAAGATGGCATTTCCGCATTTAGGACAGGGCGAAAAGTCGTAAGGCGCGTAGCCGATATTGATAATATTTTCGCAATTTTTGCAACGAATCTCCCATAATTTCCCGTGTAAATGCAAGATATTTGCATTGTCGTATTGTGAAAAATCTAAATTGTCATTGCGAGAATTGCTTTGCGATTCGTGGCAATCCAAAGTATTAAAATCCCCCAAAAGCTCCAAATACGCTCTCTCAAACAAATCATCGACATTTTGCGTGATATTTATGACTTCAAAATTTTGCGCTAATTTTTGGGCGATTTGATGTGCGATATTTGGCTTCACACGCGCTAATTCCTCGCGCCGCAAATTATAAAATTTATGCACAAGTTCGTAATTTTGTCGCCACGAATGGTAATTGCAAACGACATTTATGTCATAATTTGCCCAAAGTCCATTGCTATCTCTAAATGTCGCTAACCCACTCTCCGCGCTGATTCCCGCACCGCTAAAAATGATAATTTTGCCATTTTTGAAATTCATTTGGATTTGTCCTAAAAATTATTTTAAAAGCGCGATTATAGCAAAATCATTTTTGTGCTAAAATGCCGAATTTTCACGCCAAAATTTATTAAAAAGAATTTATTTAAGAAAAAGGGGGAAGCGATGATTTTTATCGATGCTTGTTTTAGGAAAGAGACGCCATATACGCCCATTTGGCTTATGCGTCAGGCGGGGCGATATTTGAGCGAATACCGCGAAGTTCGCGCAGAGGCGGGGAGTTTTTTAGATTTGTGTAAAAATGTAGATTTGGCAACGCGCGTAACGCTTCAACCTGTGGAAATTTTCGACTTTGATGCGGCGATTTTATTTAGCGATATTTTGCTAATCCCGCTTGAAATGGGACTAAATTTAGCATTTATCAAAGATGAAGGACCGAAATTTAGCACCACAATCCGCAGCGATGCTGACTTAAAATCCCTAAAAAGTGGCGCACACACGCGCCTAAATTATGTTTATGATGCTGTGAGTGCCATTCGCGCAAAACTGCCAAAAGACAAGGCGTTGATTGGCTTTTGTGGCGCACCTTGGACGCTTGCGACTTATATGATTGAGGGGCAGGGCAGTAAAAATTATGCGAATTCTAAAAAAATGCTCTATCAAAATCCGCAGTTGCTCCACGCCCTTATGGCGCGAATTAGCGATGAGCTAAGCGCGTATTTGGAGGCGCAAATCCGTGCTGGGGCGGATGCCGTGATGCTTTTTGACTCGTGGGCAGGGGCGTTAGAGGGCAGTGCGTATTTGGAGTTTGGATTTAAATACATTTTGGCGATTGTCTCGCATTTAAAGGCGAAATATCCAAAAACGCCAATAATCGTCTTTCCAAAGGGCGTGGGCGGGTATTTGCAGAGATTTGGCGAGTTTGGCGGGAAGTTTGAGGTTTTTGGGATTGATTGGGGATGTGATTTGGGAGGTGCAAGGGCGATTTTGGGCGATAAATTTGTCTTGCAGGGGAATTTAGAACCCGCGAGATTATATGATGGATGCGCGATGGAGCGGGGCGTAGAGGTGATTTTGGAGGTATTTGGCACACAAAGTGGGCATATTTTTAATTTAGGGCACGGAATGTTGCCTGACTTGCCCCGCGAAAATGTCGCAAAATTAGTGCAGATTCTGCGAGAAAAGACGGCGCGATAGATGAATATCATCTTTGGACCGCTGCGCTCACGGCGGTTTGGAATCTCGCTTGGCGTGGATTTATCGCCAAATAAAAAGCAGTGCAATTTTGACTGCATTTACTGCGAGTTGCGTGGTGCAAAGAGCGTGGAGCGATTTAGCGAGATTTTGCCACTTGAAGCGTTGCTAGATTCTGCGAAAGAGGCACTAAAAAAGCATAAAAATATCGATGTTTTGACAATCACGGCAAACGGCGAACCCACGCTCTATCCGCATTTGGAGGATTTTATCGTAGAGATTAAAGCATTTTTGCCAAAGGGCGTAAAAACGCTAATTTTAAGCAATGGTTCAAAATTCGCAGAATCTAGCGTCCAAAACGCCCTAAAACACTTCGATATCGTAAAATTTAGTTTAGATTCTGCGGATGAAAAATCGTATAAAAAAATCGATAGAATTCACAAATCTTTGGATTTTGAAGCGATAAAAGATGGCATTAAATCTTACGCAAAAGTGCGCCAAAACCTGCTAATTTGCGAGGTTTTGCTAGTGAAAAATATCAATGATAATGAAAAGTCCTTGCGCCCTTTGGCGGAGTTTTTGCGGGAAATCAAAGTCGATAGGGTGGATTTGGGGAGCATTGATAGACCGCCGGCATATAACGCAGAATCTGTCGAAGTGGCGCAAATTAGCGAGTTTGCGAAGTATTTTGAGGGACTTTTTGTAAGCATTCCTACGCGCGAGATTCTGCGCCAAAATGAAAAGTTAGATTTGCAAAAAAGCGAAATTTTGGATTTATTAAAACGGCGTCCATTTGAGGTAAATGAGGCAGATTCTGCGTTTTGTGCGCGAAGTTTGGCGCATTTGAGAGATTTGGTAAAGGCAAATAAAGTAAAAATAAAAAGCGTAGGTGTGCTAAAATTTTACGCAGTTTAGAAAAATTGTAGTATAATCGCAAAAATTTACACAATTAAGGGGAAAAAATGGGTTTGTTTGATAGATTGAAAGATAAATTTATAAAAAAAGAGGAAGAGGAAGTAGTGCCACCGCCAAAGGTTTATGAAGGCAATTTCTTCACCGTGGCGCGCAGAGGAAGCGCGGATGATGTGAAAAGCGCGATTTTGGATGGGGCGAGTGTGTATATCAAAAATGACGCGCATTGCACGCCTTTGATGTTTGCTGCGGAGGAAAATGGCGACCCGGGCGTGATAAAGGTGCTTTTGGAGGCGGGTGCGATTTTGGAAGCACCCACAAAAGGCGGCGCAACCCCGCTTATGGGCGCAGCGCAGAAAAATAAGAATGTCGAGGTTTTACAGGCGTTAATTGACGCGGGGGCGAATGTGAATAAAATCAACGATATTGGTTTCACGCCCCTAATTTACGCTGCTGCGTATAATCCAAACGCCGAATTCACCCTTCGCCTTTTAAAGGCAGGTGCGAATGCGAACTTTACGAATAAATTTAGTCGCTCGGTTTTCATTTATGCTGCGCTAAATAACCCAAATGCCGAGATTCTGCGACTTTTGCTAGACTTTGGCGCGGATTATACAAAGCAGGATTTGCAGGGGAAAACGGCGTTTGAAATTATCAAAGATGAGGGCAAAATCAGCGCGGATAGCGAGGTTTATAAGCTATTAGAGAGCATCGAAGCAAACGGATATGAGAAGCGCACACACTAGATTCTGCGAATCGAATAAAAAACGCAGAATCTACCGCAGATTCTGCTCCGCTTTGTCATTGTGAGGCACGAAGTGCCGAAGCAATCCACAGCATTTGCGAACGCAGTAAAGCAACCATACACGAATCAAAAAATAGATTGCCACGAAGTCGCCCAAGTGCGACTTCTCGCAATGACGGAATTATTTTTTTTGGATTTGCAAGTGTGGGTCGGTGCTTCGCACAGACGCCACGATTCTGCGAATGTGAGATTCTGCGAATCAAATAAAAATCGCAGAATCTGCTATAATTTTCCATAATTTTTAAAAAATCTTTCGAGGAAAATATGCAAATAAATTTCGACAATGTCCTAATGCTTGCTCCGCTTGCTGGGTGGAGCGATTTGCCATTTCGTGCGGTGGTGAAAAAATTTGGCGTAGATATTACGGTTAGCGAGATGATTAGCTCTTACGCGCTAAATTATAGCACACAAAAAACGCTAAAAATGATAGCCAAATCCCCCGCTGAATCGCCTTTTAGCGTCCAAATCTCTGGCAACAAAGAGGAAGTGATAAAGCGAAGCGTAGAGATTTTAAATGAGCAAAGCGGCATTGATATAATCGACTTAAATTGCGGTTGCCCCGCGCCAAAAGTTAGCTCTCACGGCAATGGAAGCGGACTTTTAAAGGATTTAAATCTGCTTGTGCGCCTTGTAAATACAATCAAAAAGCATTCAAACAAGCCCTACACAAGCCTAAAAGTGCGTTTAGGCTTTGATAAAAAAATCCCGCTTGAATTAGCACACGCCATAAACGACAGCGGAGCGGACTTTGTCGTAGCACACGGGCGCACAAAAGTCGATGCCTACAAAAAAGAGCGCATTGATTATGATGCAATCGCGCTGATTCGCCAAAATATCCGTATCCCGCTAATTGCAAATGGCGAGATTGATTCGTATCAAAAGGCAAAAGAAGTGCTTAAAATCACAGGCGCAAATGGGCTTATGATAGGACGCGCCGCGCTAAAAACCCCTTGGATTTTCTATCAAATAAAACACAATGACGCAAACCCGCCAAATCTCATCAAACGCGACATTGTTTTGGAGCATTTTGACAATATGATTAGCTTTTATGGGGAGCGCGGGTGCATAATGTTTCGCAAAAATCTGCATAATTATGCGCGTGGATTGCCCGATTCAAGCGAGTATCGCGGGATTGTAAATAATATTAGCGATTCAAAAATTATGCGCGAATCAATAATGCGATTTTTTGGCTAAATTGTGCTAAAATCGCGCTTTAAAATTTTATAAAGTGAGTGATTATGAAAAAACTAATTTTAATCGCAATTTGCGCTATTTTAAACGCTGAGACAATCGATGGAATCGCAATCAAAGTCGATAGCAATATCATCACGCTTTTTGAGATTAGCGAATTGCAAAAGAGTAAGAAAATCCCGCGCCAAAAGGCAATTGATGAGCTGATAAGCGAAAAATTGCGCGAAAATGAGATTCGCCGACTAAATATCAATGTCGATGATTCGCGCATAGAAGGCGAGATGAATAGTATCGCAATAGCAAACAAAATCACACGCGCAGAGCTTGAAAACGCGCTAAAAGGGCAAAAAATCGATTTGACGCAATACAAAGCGCAGTTAAAAGAGCATATTGTAAATCGCGAGTTAATGCAAAAGATTTTACAGACAAACTCAAACATCGCAAGTGAGAGCGATTTGATGGCGTTTTATGAGAAAAATAAGAGCGATTTTGCCATCCCTACGAAAATCAAAGTTACGAGCTACGCTTCAAATAGCGATGTGGAGTTGCAACGATTTTTGCAAAATCCAATGATGCTAAATCCAAACATTCAATCAAAGGACGAAGAAATCGACATTCGCACTCTGCCCGTGCAGATAATGGGGATTTTTTTAGACACGCCTGAGCGAAGTTTCACGCCCGTGCTAAACTCGGGCAATACGCTGATTGTCTTTTTTGTCAAAGCAAAGGGTGGTAAAGAGATTTTGCCATTTGAGAGTGCCAAAACAATGGTAATGCAGAAATATTCACAGGCGCGAGAGAGTGAGATTTTGAATGAATATTTTGCCAAAATCAAGGCAAATACGCGCATTGAGATTGTGAGAGAGTGAAAATTGAGCGCAGAATCTAGCGAGTTTTTGGCGATTCGTGTGAAATTTGTGGCGAATCGCAGAATCTTATGGCGAATCTAACAAATCTAACGCAAATTAGGCGAATCTAATGCGCTTTGGCAAAATTAGCTACCTAAATTTAGTGCCATTTGATATTTTTATCAAAAAATATCCTGCCCCAAGCGCATTTAAGGCGTTTTTAAATCATCATAAAAGCTACCCCGCGAAACTCAATAAAGATTTTCTTTTTAGGCGCATTGACGCTGGATTCATCTCATCTATTGCGGGGGTGAGGGCGCAAAAGACAAATAGCGGGATTGTGGCTTATGGGGCAGTTTGGAGCGTGATTGTCCTCCCAAAGGCGACAAAAAGCGACTATCAGTCCGCTAGTTCAAACGCTTTGGTGCAGATTTTAGGCATAAAAGGCGAAGTGCTAATCGGCGATAGAGCGTTGCGATATAAATTAAATGGCGGAAAATATGTCGATTTGGGTTTGGCGTGGTGGGAAAAGCACCACCTGCCCTTTGTTTTTGGGCTGTTGTGTTTTAATAAAAATGCGGATTTTTATAATAAGATTTCGGCGCGATTCAACGCCTCACGCGTGAAAATCCCGCAGTATTTGTTAGAAATTTATGCGCAAAATTCTAGCGTAGCAAAGAATGATATTTTAGAATATCTAACGCACATTCACTACCAAATCACACCCAAAGGCAAAACCGCGCTAAACCGCTTCTACCGCGCCTTGCGAATAAAGGGCATAAAACCGCCCCGCCGATTTTAGATTCTGCGCAATTGAGATAGATTCTGCGTTTTTAGTTTCATTCGCAGAATCTAGCGCGGTTTCCGTCATTGCGAGATTTGCCAAAGGCAAATCGTGGCAATCCAAACCTTAAAGCAAATCGCCCCCACGCCGTCATTGCGAGAAAATGCGTAGCATTTTCGTGGCAATCCACATTTAGATTCTGCGATATTTTCGCCATTTTGTTTATTAGATTTTGTATTCGCAGAATCTGTGCTAAATTCACTTAAATCTTAAAATTCCCCCTCCCTTGCGAAGTTTGAATCCAAACTTTTCCCCCTCCCTTGCGGAGGGGGTTAGGGGGTGGGTAGATTCTACGAATCACACAAAAAACGCAGAATCTATCAAAACCATCATTGCGAGGCGAATCAAAAAAGCCCACGCCGTCATTGCGAGATTTTGCGTAGCAAAATCGTGGCAATCCATTAGGGATATTTTGCAAAGGTGTGTTTTTTTGTCATTCTCGCGCGAAGTCGAAGCACAAAGCGAAGAATCTTTTTTTAGATTCTGCGATTTTAAGATTTTCACGCGAGATTCTGCGAATTTGATTTGGATTGCCACGAAGTCGCCCAAAGTGCGACTTCTCGCAATGACGGAATTGATTTTTTTGGATGGTTGCTTCGCTTCGCTCAAACTTCCTCGCAATGATGGCGTGGGGGTAGATTCTGCGAAAGACAACAAAAACGCAGAATCTATTTCAAATTCGCAGAATCTAATGCGAAATTTACCCGCCCCCTAACCCCCTCCGCAAGGGAGGGGGAACAAATCGCAGAATCTGCCACAAATTTCGCAGAATCTAAAAATGGATTGCCACGAAGTCGCCCAAAGTGCGACTTCTCGCAATGACGGAATTTGGCATTCACAAAATCTCAAATTTATTTCATCACGCCCTCAAATATCACGCCATCGATGCCAGATTCTGCGGTTTTGGCGATTTCTTTTTCGCTTTTAATGACAAGCAAAATTTTTGCGTCAAAAAAATATTCATTTGCGAGTTTTTGGCATTTTCGTGCGAGTTTGGGCGACTTTATGATTAGATATTTCGCGCCAAAGTTCGCATTTAGCATTAACTCCAAAATATTTTTGACAATCACGCCAAAGGCGATTTCATTCTCCGCGCAATGCCTCGCAAACTCCACGCTATGCGGGAAATACACAATATCACTCGCGCTAGTTTTTGCGATATCTTTAATGCTCTTTATCTCGCGGAATTTCGCGCATTTTATCGCGCTATGCCCGATTATTATCACGCTTCATCCTTGCAGTTTAGCGTTAGATTTATCATAATCTCCACCTCCACTTCATCGCTAATGGGTGCTTTCGTATGCGTGGTGTCCGCCTCTGCACTCGCATTTAGCGCGGACTTTGCCATCAAAAGGCGAGGTTTTTGGATTGTGGAAATATCATTTGTGCTAATCTTTGCCACCGCGCACTTCTTTCGCAGAATCTGCGAGTATTGCGCGCTAATCTCGTTGCTTTTTGCCAAAAAGTCCTCGAAAAGTCGCTCTTTTTTTGCGTTGATTTCAATGTGCGTGATTTGGGACTGCACTTGCGGTTGCGGGAGGGATAGAAGCGGATTTTGCTTAATTTTGTCATTGATATTTTTTAGCAAGGCATTATATTCGCCCAAACTCTCATTTGTAAATTTGCAATTTAGCGAGAAATCCACGCTCTGCCCGATAGTGTTTCGCGCTTCGTTTTTGTAACTAATGATTGGATTTATGCTGTAACTTCCGCCCGTGCAAATCTCGCTTTTTTTTGCCTCTTGGATGATTGCATTTAGCGCGGTTGTGATTGTGCCTCTGTCTTTTTCCTTTAACTCGCCTATGTTGCGGAGTTTCGCGCTACTTTCAATGCGGATATTTGCATAAAGCAAAGCAGGTTTCACCACGCCACTTTGAATAAATGACTTTGTGATACTCACTTCACTCGCCCCTAAAATCACGCACACAGCGCATAAAACTAACTTTTTCATAACTCATTCCCCCTTTTTTAATGTGATTAAATTTATCTCGCTTCTGCTTAAAAATCGCCCATAGGTTACCGCCAAATGCGCACCTTGCGAAATGTAAAGTTGCGTCCCGTCAATTTTTTTCACTCCATAAAGAAACGGATTTGCAAAATATGCCCCCACGCTAAAAGGGAAAATCTGCCCGCCGTGCGTGTGTCCGCTCAAAATCAAATCTGCTTTTTTGGATTCTGCGATTTTAATAATATTTGGTTGATGAGATAGCAAAATCTTTGGCAAACTCGCATTTGTGCCTTGTAGCGCGTCATTTATGTTTGGCAAATGCTTCCCCCACCGCTCCGCGCTCAAATCGCTAATGCCAAGTAGATTATAATTTCCATCAATGATTTTGCTTTGATTGACGAGTGGCGTGATATTTTTTGGCAGTTGAGATAACGCAGAATCTGCGTCAAATAAAAACTCGTGATTGCCAAGTGCGAAAAATACGCCGTTTTTTGCGCTCAATCTTTCAAGTTCGGGTAGAAACTTTTCCATTACGCTTGGTTTGGAGTCGATGATATCGCCTACAAGCACGATGGTATCGGCATTTTGCGCGAGTGCTAAATCGATTATTTTTTGCGTTTTTTCAAGCGAAATGAGATTTGATAGATGCAAATCGCTAATCATCAAAATGGTAGATTCTGCGTTTAGGTTCGGCAAATAAATGTCGGTTTTTACGACATTTGGCAAACGAGCGGCGTTGAAAATCGAAGCACAAATGCAAACAATGCAAATGTAAAATAATATTTCTGCGATAAATGCGCGTTTTTTGCCCTTCAAAGCGAGTAAAAACGGCACATTTAAAATGCCAAAGGTAAAGAAAAGCACGGCATTTAGGATTGTGATTGAGAGTGATGCGTATAGAAAATGCGGGATTTCGGCGCGGAAGAGCATTAAAAATCCAAAAATTAGCGCGAGGGCAAAATGCGCCAAAACGCAAAATCCGCCGATGATTTTCCCCTTTGCGGTGACGCACATTGCGCGGATTAGCGCGTAATACGCCACCAAATGAAACGCCACAAAAAAGCACAGAACCACAATTATAAATTTCATCAAAGTTAAATCCAAAAAATTTAGTTAGAATTTTGAAATTATAATTTAATTTATGGAGATTTTTTTGAAAAATTTTATTTTTATTTTGGTGGCGTTGATATTTAGCGCGTGTGCGGTGGAGCGGACGGACTCGATAAACTATATGGCAAATCTCCCGCAAAATGCGATGATTTATGTGAAAGATTCTGCGAAAATAGATTATGCGATTTTAGATTCTGCGAAATTATCAGCAGAATCTAGCGCGAAAAACGCAGAATCTAACTCAGATTCTGCAAAAATCGCAGAATCTAATGCGAAAAACAAAGAAATCTCCGCAGATTCTGCGCCACAAATCGCAGAATCTAGCACAAAAAACGCAGAATCTAACTCAGATTCTGCAAAAATCGCAGAATCCAAACCGCAAAGCGAGTTAAAAAAGCAGTATTTAAAAAAGCATTTTAGCGTGTGGAGCGAGGAATATCCCACGCCAAAAAGGGATGATATTTTTTGGGCGGCAAACACAAAAAAGGGATTTGATGAGACCAAAAGAGCGATAAATGAGGCGTTTTTCGATAATTTAGTCGCTTCGATGAATATCGCTTCCTACCCATCGATGCGAAAAAGGGCGATTATGGTGAAAACCACAAATATTCGCGCCCTGCCGACAAATAAACCGCGATTTTCAAAAAATGATGGATTTCCATTTGATAGATGGCAAAACTCGCTTATTTTCGCATACACGCCGATTTTGGTGCTTCATAGCACGGAGAATAAAGAGTGGTTTTTGGTGCAAAGTTCCTTTGTGGCGGGGTGGGTGAAGGCAGATGAAGTCGCATTTATGGGCGCAAAAGAGAGGCGAGAAATGCAAAATGCCGAGTTTTTGCTCCCGCTACGCGATAATATCGCACTTCATCACAAAGGGCAGTTTTTGCAAAATGCCTTTATTGGGATGTTGCTCCAAAAAGGCGAGATTACAATCACTTCGCGCCAAAATAAACAGATTAAAAAACCGCAAATAATCGCCTACAAGCGCGATTTAAAAGGTAATGCGGTGAGGATAAAAGTGGATTTTGAAATGGGGGACTTTGCGGAATTTCCACTGCCTTTTAGCGAGGTGAATATCGCAAAAATAATTACTGCAATCGGCGCGCAAAACTACGGGTGGGGCGGAATGTATGATAATCGCGACTGCTCGTCATTTATCCGTGATGTGTTTGCGAATGTCGGCATTTGGTTACCGCGAAACTCAAAAGCACAAGTCTTGCAGGGGAAAATCACGCAAGGCAGTCAATATTTGGACTTGCCAAAGGATAATGACGCCAAACTCGCCTTTATTACGAAGTTTGCCAAACCATTTCGCACGATTATTTGGCTGCAAGGGCACATAATGCTGTATGTGGGCGCGGTGGATGGAGTGCCGATTGTCGCGCATCAAGTGTGGGGCATTAGCGGGGAGGCGGGAAGCGAGATTTTAGGTGGCGTATCTATCACAACGCTCACACCGCAAATAAACATAAATAGTCCAAATTTCAGCGATGAGGGCGGAGGGAAAAAGCGGAGTTTGCTAGATAGAATAGAAGCGATAAATATCATAAAATAGGGGCAATTTGTTCTGGGGTATGTAATTTCGCGGATTTTGGGATTTTTGGGAGGCTCACAGACTCAAGTCTAGCTTCGCTCCCAAAAATCCCAAAAAACCACGAAAGCCACACCGCCATTACTTCGATTGTGATTCGCAAAGCGAATCAAATTATAAAATTTTTGTCATTCTGAGGGAGTGCAACGAGCGAAGAATCTCAAAAAATCCGTCATTGCGAGAAGTCGCACTTTGGGCGACTTCGTGGCAATCTATATTTTTTTGTCATTACTACCGCGAAGCACTTATGCAAAGCGCAGAATCTCAAATTTCCCCCTCCCTTGCGGAGGGGGATTAATGGGGTGGGTAGATTTTATATTAGATTCTGCAATTTTAATATAGATTCTGCGAAATTAGCGTGAATCGCAGAATCTGCCCCCATTTCGTCATTGCGAGGCAGTTTGAGCGAAGCGAACACAACGAAGCAATCCAATAAAATCAAAAAAAATAATGGATTGCCACGATTTTGCGTTGCAAAATCTCGCAATGACGGAGAGTAATGTAGATTCTGCGAATTGCACCAAATTTTGCAGAATCTAGCGTGAAAAATCGCAGAATCTCTAAATTCCGCAGAATCTACCCCCCCCCACCCCATACTTCGTCATTGCGAGAAGTCGCACTTTGGGCGACTTCGTGGCAATCCAAAATAAAATTAAATCCGTGCGAAGCGCCCAAATCTCGCCCGCTTCGTGGTGCAAAAAATCGGATTCAAGGTTGCAGTAGTGCAACCGCCGATTTTTTGCTAGAAGCGGAAAAGCGAGGCACTCCCCCTAAAAGCGAAAAAGCGGCTGCTTTTTGGCGAGTAGGGGGAGCGGGGCGGGGGGGGGTGCAGCCCTTTTTGCGAAAAGAAACTATCGAATCTAATTTAAAAAACGGCGAAAATATCGCAGATTCTGCGAATCAAATAAAAAACGCAGAATCTACCATAAATTGTCATTTTGAGCGAAGCAAAAAATCTCAAAATAGAGATTCTTTGCTTCGTGCTTCGACTTCGCGCGAGAATGACAAAATTTTGGATTGCCACGATTTTGCTACGCAAAATCTCGCAATGACGGAGAGTAATGTAGATTCTGCGAATTGCATCAAATTTTGCAGAATCTAGCGTGAAAAATCGCAGAATCTCTAAATTCCGCAGAATCTACCCACCCCCTTAATCCCCCTCCGCAAGGGAGGGGGAAATTTGAGATTTTTCGCTTCACTCAAACTACCTCGCAATGACAGAAAAAGCACATTAGATTCTGCGATTCGCAGAATCTTGCACGAAAATCGCAGAATCTAAACAAACAATCGAAGTAATGGCGGTTGTGCTTTGGATAAAAAAACTTCGGCTGTGCCTTGTTTTGTATTTGTAAAATTTTTTGGGTGTGAGACTAAACTAGTGGTTTGCGAAATTGCATACCAAAGACACAAATTGCCTTGCAGAAAACGCAGAATCTATTAGATTTACCCCCTTTCAGATTGCTATGGCACATATAAACTTCAAGTGCTCTGCTGTGTTCCCACCCTGAAGCATTGCCTAAAATCCACATTGCATAGGTCTAAAAAGAGGCGGTGGAATATTAGTAGAACTTTCCTTAAAAAAGTTTTAATGTGCTTTGGAATGCTTATTGCTTAGATTCTGCAAAATTTCACAAAAAGGTGTATGAAATGAATTGGAAAATATTATCGATAATCGGTAGTTTTGCGTTGATTGCGGGATGTGCGAGTGTGGGCGAGGATGATGGGATGATACCGCCTTCGGCAAATTATTCGCCCATCCAAGCGCCCGTCTATCCACCGCTAAATCAGCCCTACTCGCCGAATTTGCTAAATGATGATGGCGCTTCGCGTGTGCTAAATATCGATAGACTAAATGTCGGCGAGGCGAATATCCCCTCAAATATTCCCCAAGTAGCGCAAACTACGCCACAGCAAACGCCACAAATGCCACATTTCCCGCAAAATGCGTATCCAAATAATTACGAAATGCCCTATCCGCCACAATATTCAGGCGATTATAGCAATGATTTCGTGCCCGGATATATTGCGCCAAATTCTGTAACGCCTGAAATCGTGCCTGAAATTATCCCTTACGAGCAAGAAAAGCAAGTAGAGGTTACGCCAAAAGCAAAAGAGCCAAACATTATCCCAAATTCGCCCATTATCGCCACTGAAAGCATTATCGAGCTAAGCGCGGTGGGAATGGGTGTCGCGCCAGAAAGCACGATTTCGCCTTCACAGGCACTCGCCCTTGCGAAACGAGCGGCGATAATTGACGCATATAGGCAGATTGGCGAGAAAATGTATGGTATCAAAATCAACGCACAAGATACGCTAAAAGATATGGTGCTTAGCAATTCAGTCGTAAAAGCGCGTGTGGAGGCACTTATCAAAAACGCCGACATTGTTGAGACGATTTACAAAGATGGACTTTGCCAAGTCACAATGGAGCTAAAACTCGATGGCAGGGCGTGGAGCAAAGTCCTAGCGACAAACTAAATGCGCCGATTTCTCTTGCCACTTTTCGCACTTGCGCTAATTTTTAGCGCGTGTGCCACACCAAAACCAGCCCCCCAAGCGCAAAAAATTGACGAAGGCGAGCTAAAATTAGTCCTAATCAAAAGCAAAAATATTAGATTTTATGACTTTGGGACGCTAAATATTGACGAAAACGCCAATCGAATAAAGCTAAATGTCTTTAAATTAGGCAAATTTTTAGGCAGTTTTGTCGTGACAAAGGGTGAGATTTGCTACACGGACTTTGTGAAAGTCGATGATTGCGCGCCAAAGTGGGTTGCGGCACGGAGTTTTTTTGGCGATGTGAGCTATGGCGAACTTTTTGAAGATATATTTTTGAAGCGCGATATTTTCGATGGGCAGGGCAAAAGACTTACCGAAAATGGCGCAATAATCCAAGAATTCTCTTATGGCGGCAATAAAATTTATTACGAGCGAAGCGGCGGGCGAATCTATTTTAAAAACTTCACAAACGGCGTAATTGTTTCGATTGAGGATTATAAAAAATAATGCGGGAGATTCTGCGATTCAACCGACAGATTCTGCGAAATTTTGTTTAGTCTGCGTTTTAATTGCGAGATTCTGCGAATGTGTGAGATTCTGCCAAAATTGCGTAAAAATCGCAGAATCTAGCGCAAATTCACTCATTTTAAACTTTAATTTTATTTAGTTTCGCTAAAATCCGCATTTTTAATTTGCTTAAAATCGTGCGTTTATTCGTGCGTTTCGCGTTTAAGGGGGAGAAAATGAAGCATTTTTTGAGTTTGCGGGACTTCTCAAAAGATGAGATTGTGGCGATTTTGCAAAGGTGCATTGATATCAAAAGCGATTTTTTGCGTGGAGTGCGGATTAAACCGTATTTTGAAAATAAAATTTTGGCGATGATTTTTGAAAAAAGCTCCACGCGCACCCGCATTAGCTTTGAAGTGGGCGCGTATCAGCTGGGCGGGAGCGCGATTTTTTTAAGCAACAAGGACATTCAGCTTGGGCGTGGAGAGAGTGTAAAAGACAGCGCACGGGTGATTAGCTCAATGGTTGATATGGTGATGATTCGCACTTTCGAGCAAAGCAAAATCGAAGAATTTGCGAAATTTTCGCGTGTGCCTGTGATAAATGGGCTTAGCGATGATTTTCACCCCACGCAGCTCATTGCGGACTATCTTACGATGATTGAAAATGGCATAGGCACGGAGCTAATCGCCCCTTATGCAAAATCTAAAACGCAAAGAACGCCTATTGTCGCGTATATCGGCGATGGCAATAATATGGCAAATTCGTGGATTTGTATGGCGCAAAAGCTAGGATTTGAGCTTAGAGTTGCCACGCCAAAGGGCTATGAGCCAAAATATAAGGTAGATTCTGCGAATATCACTTTTACAAACAATCCCAAAATCGCCGTGTCTGGCGCAAATGTCATCACTACGGACACTTGGACTTCTATGGGACAAGAGGCGCAAAAAGAGACGCGAGTGCGGGATTTTCAAGGATTTTGCGTGGATAGTGAGATTATGAAATTAGGCGATAATGCAATCTTTTTGCATTGCCTACCTGCCTATCGTGGCTATGAAGTGAGCGATGAGGTTATGGAGTCAAATGAAAGCAAAGTCTTTGAAGAGGCGGAAAATCGCCTCCACGCGCAAAAAGGCATAATGTCATATTTAGAAATGGGAGCAAACAAATGAAACTAACAAAAACCGCCGAATCCGCCCTAAAAAAGGGCATTTCACATATAAATTTTGAAAATAAAGACTATGTGATAATCGAAGAGTCAGAGTATAAAAATTTACTTGATACTTGCGAAAAGATGGACGCCACAATCACGCAAAATTTGATTGAAAAAGAGATTGCAAAAGAAATGCCAAAGGACTTTGATGATGTTTTCATCGTGGCAAAATCTATGCTAAATCCGCACCCAAACGCCACCGAGATTCGCCGCACGGTGCGAGAAATCAAAGCAAAATATCCAAATCTTTTTATCGATATGAACGAATATTTTAAGAATGTAATGGATTTTGATGATTGATTTTGAAAAATTTGCCAAATTTAGCAAACCCGGACCGCGCTACACAAGCTATCCCACCGCATTAGAATTTAGCGAATCCTTTGATGAAAACGCCTATAAAGCGAGTTTGGCGCGATTTTCGCATTTGCCACTCTCAATCTACACGCATTTGCCTTTTTGCAAGAGTGCGTGCTATTTTTGCGGTTGCAATGTGATTTACACTTCAAAAGAGGACAAAAAGCAAGAATATATAAGTTATTTGCAAAAAGAATTAGATTTGATTCGTCCGTATTTGGATACGAATCGTCCCGTATTGCAGTTTCATTTCGGGGGTGGGACGCCGACATTTTATGATGCAAAAAGTTTAGAAAAAATCATCAAAAATATAAGAAATGTGTTTGGCAATTTTGAGCCAAACGCTGAAATTAGTTGCGAAATCGACCCGCGCTTTTTTGATGAATCCCAAATGGCTGTGCTAAAAGATTATGGATTTAATCGCCTTAGCTTTGGGATTCAGGACTTTGATAGCGCGGTGCAGGGCAAGATTCACCGCTATCAGCCATTTGGCATTGTCAAATCCGCAATAGATTTGGCGCGAAAATTTGGCGTAGAAAATATCAATTTTGATTTGATTTATGGACTGCCTTTGCAAAAATTAGATAGCTTTAAAGAAACTTTGCGCCAAGTGGTGAGCCTAAAACCCACGCGCCTAGCGATTTTTAACTATGCCCATATCCCGTGGATAAAAAAAACAATGCGAAAAATTGATGAGACGATTTTGCCCACACCACAGGAAAAACTTGCCATTTTAAATTTTACAATCGACTTTTTGGCGCAAAATGGCTATGAGATGATTGGAATGGACCACTTCGCGCTAAAAAGCGATGAGCTTTACATTGCCGCACAAAATGGCAACTTAAAGCGCAATTTTCAAGGCTACACGGCAAAAAAGCACACGCAAATTATTGGATTTGGTGTAACGAGTATTGGCGAAGGGCACGATTATTATGTGCAGAATTTCAAAGATTTGGAGCGATATAAAAACGCGCTTGATTCGGGCAAACTCCCTGTGGAGCGCGGTATTGCCTTAACGCAAGATGACATTATCCGCAAAAATGTCATTATGCGCCTAATGAATAATCTGCGCCTTGATACGCGCCGAATCGAGCAAAAATTTAACATAAATTTCGCGCAATATTTTAGCGATAGTTTGGCAAAAATGCGCGAATATGTGGAGCTTGGGCTTGTTAGCGTGGGGGAAAATGAGATAAAAATAAGTAGCGAGGGCAAAATGCTTGTGCGAAATATTGTGATGAGTTTTGATAAATATTTAGCGCAAAATAGCGGTGAAAAGCGGTTTTCTAAAACCGTGTGAAAATTAAGATTCGCGCCTTAAAAAGTCGCTCATTCGCGCTAAATCTCAACAAAAAGGGGGCAAAATGAATATAATTGATATGTCAAAATCCTGCGTGAAATGTGCCAAATGCGTCCCGTCCTGCACGATTTATCAAATCCATAGAGACGAAACCACATCGCCACGCGGATTTGTGGATTTACTCGCACTTTGCGAAAAAGGCGACTTAAAATTAGACAAAAACCTAAAAAATATCTTTGAAACCTGCTTTTTATGCACCACTTGCACCACTCAATGCCCCGCAAAAATCGATACCGCCACGATGATTATCAAATCGCGCATTAAAATCGCCCAAAAATACGGCATTTCGTGGTATAAAAGGGCGTATTTTTTTCTGCTCCGCCACCGAAAAATAATGGACTTTGTGTTTGCATTCACGCATTTTGTCGCGCCCTGTGCATTTAAAAGCAATGGCGATAGATTGCGCTCCCGCTTTCCTTTGTCGAAATTTGGGGCGCGAACGATTTTTCCCTTTGCAAAAAAGAGTTTTTTAAATAAATATAAAAATTATCAATTTGTGCCAAAAATCGCAGAATCTAGCGTAGATTCTGCGACTCATACGCACAAAAAAGTCGCCATTTTTATCGGTTGCCTAAGCAATTACAACTACACCGAAGTGGGCGATTCGCTAATCCGCATTTTGGAGCGACTAAATATCCAAGCGGTGATTCCAAAGCAAGAGTGTTGCGCTGCACCCGCCTATTTTACGGGCGATATTAAAAGTGTGGTACATTTGGTGAAAAAAAATATCGCGCTGTTTGAGGGCTTTTGGGGCGAAATTGATGCGATGATAATCCCTGAGGCGACTTGCGCTGCGATGATTATGGTGGATTGGCGACACGCGCTTGAAATGAGTGATTTGGCAGATAAAAGCGCGTGGATTGCGCGGTTGGAGCGACTTTTGCCAAAGATTTTTATGGCAAGCGATTATCTCTATCGGCATACGAATCTGCGCGAATTGCTTGTAAATTCGCCCAAAAAGCGCGAATCTATCACATACCACGACCCTTGCCACGCTAAAAAGGTGCTAGGCGTCTATAAAGAGCCACGCGACTTGCTTGGCGCAAACTACGAAATACGCGAGATGAGCGAGTGCGATAGGTGCTGTGGCTTTGGTGGCGTTACAATGCAAAGCCAAAAATATCGCTTTGCAAGGGACGCAGGGATTGCAAAGGCGCGAAATATCGCGGATTCAGGCGCACAAATCGTAAGCGCGGAATGTAGCGCGTGTCGAATGCAACTAAATAACGCAATGGACGCGGAGAGTGTCCCCACGCGCTTCAAACACCCCATTGAACTAATCGCAGAGGCGTTGTGATGAGTTTAGCCCTTGCATACGCCACAAACACACATTTAGATAAATACGACACTATAAATCTTGGCAGTTTTTACACGCCAAAGGTGCTTGTGGCAAAGGCTTACGCGCTAATGCAAAGGCATATCGCAAATCTCAATCAATACACATTTTTGGATACTTCTTGCGGATATGGGGACTTTTTCACGCAAAATTTGCACCAAAATTTAAAATATGTGGGCGCAGATATTGACAAAATCGCCTTGCAACAAGTGCAAAACGCCACCACAATTCACACAAATTCGCTTGAAGGCGTTTGCAGGGCAAAATTTGGCATTAGCGACACTGAAAATCTCATAATCATCGGCAATCCGCCCTATAACGACAAAACTTCGCAACTTCAAGCGCGAATCAAAAAGCCCATTTTTGAGTGCGATAGTGCGCTAAAACATAGGGATTTAGGCATTTCGTTTTTGCGCTCTTACGCGCTTTTGCGCCCTAAATTTGTGTGTGTTTTGCACCCGCTTTCATACCTCATCAAAAAGGCGAATTTTGACGCACTGCGCGACATTAACGCACTTAAACGCAACAAAACTTTTTTGCCAAACCAAAGCTCAAACGCGATAAAGGTTTTTAGCGAAAATCTCAAATATTACATTTATATCCATTTTTCAAAAAATATTGTGCGAATCTGCCCTATTTTTTGGGAAATTTGGATATTTTTATCTACAATAAAGCGTTTTTGAAAATCGAAAATGAATTTTTGGCGTGGTTTTATCAAAAGCCATTTGATAAATCTAAGATTCAAGCGTATTTTGTGAGATTATTTGAGAAATTTAAGGTGGATAAATAAGAGCCAAATCGTGCAAAAAATTTATCAAAAATAATGAGCTCTCATTTTATGCAACTAAAAATTGCAAAATTTTTTAGGCTAAATTAAAGGCGATTTTTAGCTAAAATATCAAAATTATTAAGTTTGCAGTTGTGTGGTGCAAATCTAGTGCGAATCCCGTGAATCTAAATGTGGTGCAAATCTAATGCCGAATCTAAATCTCTGGCTTGTATGGGCGACTTGAAACCCTGCAAGACATAAATGGTTATATTTTCAAAGTCTTGTACGCGCTTTTGGTAAGCGAGATTCACACACAAAAAGACATAATGCAACGCTACGAAATGCCCAAGCAAACGATAAATAATGTCATTTTATCCTTGCAAAAACAAGGCTTCATACAAGTAGCACCAAGCCCAAATGACAAGCGCGAAAAGATTATAAATCTCACGCCAAGCGGGGAATCTTACGCCCAAGAAATCATCGCAAAATATGTGGCATTTGAAAAAAAGGTTTATCAAAAGTTAGGGGCGCAAAAGTTAGGGCGACTTATCGAAATTTTTAAGGATTTTGAAGTCGCATTTAGCCAAACTTTGGAGCAAGAAATGTCAAAAAAGGGGCAAAAATGAATGCGTGGATAATCCTAATCATCGCAATTTTGTGCGAAGTGAGCCTTGCGCGATAAAATCATCTGCCTTGCACTCATACTCATATGCGTGGTGGGGTTAAAGCTATTATCAAAGGCGTGAGGTTTTGGGGTGGATTTGTGAGAGATTGCGCCGTATTTGCGATAACTTCACCAAAGATATATTTAAGGTTTGCTTTGCATTGTTTGCCTTAATATTGTTTAGCATCGGGCTTCATAACGCCTTACTTTTAAAAAACGCAATGCAACTTTGTTATATCAAAATGTTACCAAAATGCAAGATTTTGGCGTAGATTCTGCGAAAATTTGCTATTTTTGATGATTGAAAATCAAAATTTAC
>NZ_JBSIUR010000006.1:0-129594 GCF_053654655.1 Helicobacter sp. 23-1045 | reverse complement strand
GGCGATTTGCGGGCGAAAACTCATATAAATTTCATTTTGATTTTTTGCGATAATTTCTATCCACAACCACAAATCATCCAAATTCGGCGCATAGCGCGAGAATGCGACTAAAACAACGCAATAAAATGCGATGAAAAAATACAGAAATTTATGGGATTTTAGGGCGGTGAAAAACTGCACACTCTGCCTTATTTGCGGAGATTTGGCGCAGATTCTGCGCTAAAAGTCATTTTATTTCCTCGATTTCTAGCGTCAAAAAGTTAAATTTTAGACTTTCTAACTGCTTTTGCAAATCGCTGTTTTCATCGCGCAGTGCTTCTTTTTGCGTCTTTAAATAATTGATATTTTTACTCGCGCTATAAATATTGTTCGCCAAATAAACCTGCGGTATGAAAATTAGCAAGATTAAAAATAGCATCGCAAGTGCCATAAACAGCGCGTTGATATCGCTTTGCTTTTGCGGGAGCGGATGAAGCAGGGCGCGTTTTTCGGCGTGTGAAATGGGCGCAGAATCTAATGGATTTTTTGGCGCATTTGGCGCAGAATCTAATGTGGATTCTGCGTTTTTTGGGGGATTTGCAGAAACTACCCACCCCCTAACCCCCTCCGCAAGGGAGGGGGGATTTTTGGATTCTGCGAATTTATTAGATTCTGCGTTTTGCTCAAAAATGGCGTTAAATCCCTCAAATTGCGGAGCGTAATTTGAGGCAGATTCTGCGTTTTTCTTAAAATTATTTGCAGATTCTGCGTTTTTCGCAGAATCTTTCGCAAAATCTCGCACTTTTGCACCATCTCCCGCATCTCCCGCAAAGTGCGGTTTTTTCAAATGCAAACTTTGCCCCTGTCGCTCTTTAAAGGGCACTCCAAAGTCATCCAAACTATATCCGCTGCGTAATTCATCTTTTTTCATAAAATCTAAAACACCTCATTTTTGCACTTCTAGCGCGTGGATTGCGCGTGATTTCGTCCGCACTTGGCGTGATTGGTTTTTTAGTGATGATTTCGCCCTTTGCGTTTTTGCCCCCGCACTCGCATTTTAGCGCACTCTCATCACAGATACAATCCGCGCTCCACGACTTAAACGCCGTTTTTACCATTCTATCTTCAAGCGAGTGAAATGAAATTATAGCGATTTTTGCGCCGCTTAATGATTGAAGTTGCGCTAAAAAGTCGCGCAACTCGCCTAATTCGTCATTCACCTCAATGCGAAGTGCTTGAAAAATCAGCGTGGCGGGGTGGATTTTGCCCTTAAATCGCATAAAAGATTCTGCGATTTGACATAAATCCTCGCTTGAAATTATTTGCTTTTTTTTGCGAGATTCTGCGATGAGATTTGCTAATTTTGTCGCCCCCTTAATCTCGCCAAAGTCCCTAAAAACGCGCTCTAACTCATCCTTTGGATAATTATTTAATATATATTTTGCATCCAAACTCGCATCCAAATCCATCCGCATATCAAGGATGGGCGATTTTACGCTAAATCCGCGCTCCAAATTATCCACCTGCGGGGATGAAATGCCTAAATCCGCCAAAACGCCGATAATCTTTCTCCCGCTTCGCAGAATCTCGCCTAATTTTTGCGAAAAACTCCCCTGCACCGCGCTAAATCGCCTCCCAAATCGCGCTAATCTCTGCCTTGCGAAATCAAGCGAAATCTTATCTTTGTCAATGCCGATGATTTCTAGTGCGGGATTTTCCTCCAAAAGTCGCTCACTATGCCCGCCAAGTCCCAAAGTCGCGTCAATGAAAATGCCTTTTGTGCTTGGGGAAATCGCAGAATCTGCTTTTGCTTTGTCGTTTTGAGTGAGTGAAGCGAGAGAAAAATCTCTTTTTGGTTTTTTTAGATTCTTCGCTTCGCTATCGCTTCGCTCAGAATGACAATTTGGTGTGGATTGCTTCGTTGTTTTCGCTTCGCTCAAACTGCCTCGCAATGACGATTCGCATTTAGATTCTGCGTTTTTTGAATAATTCGCAGAATCTACGCATTTCACGCAAGATTCTGCAAAAAACTCCGCCACCTCATCGATTAAAACGGACTTATGCCTCAAACTCATCGCCTAAAAAAGTTTTTGAGTTGATTTTCGATTTGCTCTCCGACTTTATCTGCCTCTTTTTTGATTTGCTCTTGCGCTTTTTGCTTCGCCTCATCGACTTTTTCTTGTGCCTTTTGCTTTGCCTCATCGACTTTTTCTTGTGCCTTTTGCTTTGCAGAATCTACCTTATCTTTAATCTCATCCACTTTTTTCTCGCCAAGCACTTTGTTTAAAATCGTTTTTGTGAGTTTTTTCATATCCAAACTAATGCTTGGCGAACTCACCTTTCCGCTGATATTTGCCCCTAACTCGTCATTTTTAATCCTCAAATTCAAATAAGCATTTACATTGTCCTTTTCAAAGTCGATAATGGCGTTTTTAGAGGTTATCGCGGTGCTTTTTGAGCTCGCCTCCAAATTTGCATTTACCACCTTTTTATTTATCTTGCCATCGATTTTTATGCCATCATAGACTTCTTGTGCCAAATTGAAATTTAGCGTATTTTTCAGCAGCGCACCTAACTTTGTCTCGGTAAATCGCCCATTTGTCGCCATAAACTCCATCGTTCCGCTTTGTGTGAGAATGTTATAGTTTATCTTGCCATTCACACTGCTATCAAACATCTGCGGATATTGCAGCATATCAAGGACGGATAATGCCTTAACATCCATCAACTTAATATCCGCGACATTATTATCAAAAACCGCCGTTAGTTTCCCGCCAAAAATCTCGCTCTGCAAGTCGCCGGAGACTTTGCCACCCGCAAATTTCGCATTGCCCCCTGCGATGATATTGCCTTTTAACTCTTTTGAAGTGACAAATGCGAGTTTTTTCAAATCGCTAATGATGATTTTATAGGGCGCATTTATTGCAAACTCTTTTGCGTCAATATTCGCAGAATCTATGCTGAAATCCGCGACTGCGCTATTTATTTTGGCATTTAAGTTGCCTTTGGCGTTATCTAACTCGATATTTGCGCTGTGCGTGAAGGCAATGTCATTTGGCGGATTTAAGTCAAATTCCTTTTTAAGCACGCTTTTTTGCGCTACGCCTTTGATAGTGTGCTCATAAGTGCCAGAAATGCCCTTTGAGATTTGCTTAACATCGATTTTGGCGTCCATATCTGCCTTTGTGTAAAGTGGCATCATAAGCGTCCAAAGCACTTCATCGATTTTCAAATGATTGATTGTCACTAGCGCGTCTTTTGGTTTTGTGAGATTTTCTAGTGATAGCGTATAGGCGGTATTTCCGCTTGCAAAGTCGCTTTTCCCATCAATATTTAACCACTTTGTATTGCCCTGAATATTGCCTTTTGTCCTAAAACTCCCGCGCAAAGGCATCCCGGCAATCGCGCTAAATGGCGATAAATCCGCGATATTTACATTATAAGAGGACATTGTTTTTAGTTCATCAATTAGTGTGCTTCCGCTTGAAGTGATATTGCCAATTTGTGAAAGGAAATTAAAATTATGCTTTGCCTCTTTGCCATCAAATGCGACTTTTAGGGTGGTTATAAAATCTGTTTTATTTGGCAGTTTTAAGTTAAACTCTTTTTTAACAAGTGCGTTGTTTAGGTTTGCCTTGCTTATTTCGGCGTTTGCCTCGCCACTAAATTGAAACTTTGTATCGCCATAAATATCTGCTTTGAGATTGAAAATGCCACTTGCATAAGGTTTTTGCCCTGCGATTTTTAGAAGCGACTCCACTTTAACGCCGATGATACTTGCCACAATCTTTACAGGGATAAAATCCACCACGCGGGTATTTATGTCAATATTTCCATTAGCGATATTTGACTTTGTGAAAACATTAAAATCGCCAAATTTCCCGCGAATGAGATTTTCAATAGCGAAATTCTCATCTAAATTCACACTGCTTAGTTCCTTAATATTGCTTGGATTTTTAATCAAAATATTTAGCACGCCATCGATACTTCGCCCAAAAAGCGAGTAGTTGCCGTGTGCGTGAATGTCAATATTATCAAGTGCCTTTATTAGCACATTAAACGATGAAAAGCGCAACTCAAATACTTCTAATTTCGCGCTAACAGGGGAGTTTGCATCGATTTGTGATTGAATGTATGGTTTCAAAATCCCATTGCCAAATGGCGTGAAAAGCATCACAAATGCCACCGCCAAAATTACCGCCAAAATCCCTAAAATCCACAATCCAAACTTTTTCATAAAACCTTCCTTAAATAAGTCTTAAATACAAGAATCCATTTTGCGTTTATTAAATGCAATTATAATCAAAATAAAAACAAATGCCACCATAAAATATAAAAATTTTGGAATCGGCAGTGGGTCGCCAGCAGCATAGGAATGCAACCCGCTTAAATAATAATTCACCCCAAAATATGTCATCAAAAGACTAAAAAATCCCACCACACTCGCACTTGCAAAAATAAACTGCATATTTTTCCTAAAAATTAGTCGCAGGTGCAAAATAATCGCATACACGCCGATTGAGACAAGCGACCAAGTCTCTTTTGCATCCCACCCCCAATATCGCCCCCAACTTTCATTCGCCCAAATTCCGCCCAAAAATGTCCCAGCACTAAGCAAAAAAATGCCTAAAATCATCGCCATTTCGTTAATCGCGGAGATAGAATTTATCGTAGAATCTAGTTTTTGGCGCAAATATGCGTTTGCGATAATCAAACAAAGCGTAATAATCCCAAGCAAAAAGCACAATCCCAAAAATCCGTAACTCGCCGTAATCACGCTTACGTGAATATTTAACCAATAAGATTTTAGCACGGGCATAAGGTTTGTAATCTGCGGATTCATAAATCCTAAATTCGCCACAAAGAGCGACATTCCTGCAAAGAAGTTCGCCGCAGCAATCGCCAAATACGACTTTTTGAAAAATACAACCCCCGCAACGCCCGAAATAAAGGCAATATACAGCATTGACTCATAGGCATTGCTCCACGGCGCGTGATTTGAGACATACCAGCGCAAGATTAACGCCGCAAAATGCGTCAAAATCAGCACACACGAAAAATAATAAAGCACTTTTAGGACAGCCTTCAATCTCTCATTTTGCCTAAAAATATAAATAAAAATTGCGATGAAAATCAGCACCCCAGCGCACAAATATGGCAAAATCAACGCCTTAAAAATATTGCTTTTATTTAAAAAAAGTTCCGCTTTTAGTTTTGCCTTACTCAAACGCAAATTTGGCGCACTAAATTCCACTTGATACGCTTCTATCGCATCTAGCGCAGAATCTGCCCTACTCCAATCACCACTCTCCACGCCAAACTCCACCGCGCTAAAATAATTTGATAGCAAAAGTTGAATTTTCCCGCCCAAATCTTCCCCTGCAAAAGTCAGCATTTCGATTGGCGAAATCCACATTTCCCCCATTTGTGGCACAGGCAAAAATCTAAAAAACTGCGATGAGTAAATGCCATAGGCGATATTCACGCGCTCATCGGCGTCAATTATGTCATTGTCAAATTTGCTTCGGTTCGCGGGATTTTTGCGAGTTGCTTCCTCAATGTAATTTTTGAGTTTATATTCGCTAGATTCTGCGATTTTGGCGGATTCTGCGATTTTTGGCGCAGATTCTGCGTTTTTAGATTCTGCGAAAAAGTCCATAAAAGACGCATATTTTTCATTTTTTGGCAGTCCTAAAAGTTCTCGCAGTTGTGGCGTTGAAATGCGAAGCATTTTGATATTTTTCCAATCATTTGGGTAAAGAAGCATCCCTAGCGCAATTTGCGTGTTGCTAAATCCTAAAAAATTATTTCGCTTTGTGAGTTTATGCACCAAATCGCTTGCTAGCGTATCCATCGTCTTAATCTTGCCATCGTTGCTTTGCACCTGCAAAGTGCCGAATTTTTTGGCGTGGAGTTTGGAGGTGGCGCGGAATGCTTCGATTCGCTTTAAGAGTGCGGAGTTTTGCGTAGATTCTGCGATTTTTGTTTGATTCGCAGAATCTACCGCAGAATCTAATTTTTTCGCAGAATCTACCGCAGAATCTAAATTTTTCGCAGAATCTGCCACAAGATTCTGCGAGAAAATCATCGCACACAAAAATAAAATGCCATAAATCTTTTGATTTTTTAGGAAATTATTTAACTGCATAAACCGCCCATTTTTGGCAAATAGCAACCAAAAGGAACTCAAAAATAGCAAAAAATACCCCACATAAGTAGGAATTTTGCCCGGGTCATTATTCACGCTTAAAATCGTCCCCTTTTCATCCGTATCATAGGAACTTTGGAAAAAGCGATATCCGCGATAATCCATCACATTATTCATAAAAATTTCATACTTTTTTTCCGCTCCGCCATCGCGCAAAAACACGATTGATTTATAACTCGAAGGCGAGTTTGAGCCCGGATATCGCTCTAAAATAAACTTTTCTAGCGCAATCTCAAATCCCAAATCCACATCCTTGCTTCCCCAATTTACAATGATATTTGTCCCATCATCAAGGGAAATCACCGCATCTTTGCCACTCATCCCACCGCCAATTAGCGTAAATGGATACTCTTTATTTTGATAAAAAATCGCTCCATCCATCTTTGAAGTGGTGTCGTTTTTCTCGCTATTTAGCTTCGTAATGGCAGTTGATTTTATCACAAATGCCAAATCTCCAAAGGCGATTTTTTCATTTAGCATTTTTTTGGACACATAACTGATATTCGTAGGTAGCGATATCTCAAACTTCCGTCCATCGCTTATCACAAGCATATTTAGGTAAATCTCACTACTTGTAAAGCTGCTCGCACTCTCCCCTTCTCTAATGTGCATAATGCCCTCCACGCCGAAAAATCGCGTAATCCCCGCACCCAAAATGATGATGACAAAACTCAAATGCAGTAAAAAACTCGCATATTTCTTGCGTTGCCAAAGTTTATAGCGCACCAAAATCCCACACAGCGAAATTAGCAACCACAAATGCAAAAAGTTAAAAAACCAAGTGTTATAAACAAGCACCCGCGCGGCATTTGTGCCATAATCATTCTCAATAAAAGTCGCCACAGCGATGGCGAGTGCGTAGATTGCCATTAGCGGAATTGCCGAATACAGCGAAGCAAAAAGTAGATTTAGCGTTTTCATTTTATGCCTTTTAGTAGTTTGTCTAATCTCTCATTTATCGCGGAAAAATCGCTAGATTCTGCGCTATTTGCGATGACTTCATCTATGACTTTTTCAAAATTTAAAATGTAACCTGCGAAAAGATATTTGACTTTGCCTTCTTTTATAAAAACAACTTGTGGCGTGAGATTGACGCCAAAAAGTTGCGCTAATTCTTGCGTCTCAATGGAAATCGCAGAATCTGCAAGATTTTTATTAGATTCTGCGTTTTTTGCGTGATTCGCAGAATCTGTGTTAGATTTATTAGATTCTGCGTTCGCAGAATCTTGGATTGCCACGCTCGCTTCGCTCGCTCGCAATGACGAATCCTTTGAATCTATTGTATCCTCCGCAATTCTAGTATCTTGCGCGAGATTCGTGGGTTGTGCCGAAAAATTCGAGCGAGATAGAACTAGCGGTTCATCGAGCGAGAATTTTTCAAACTCCCGCGAAGATTGCGTGAGAGACGAATTGCCAAAAATTTTATGCGTTTTTTGGTAGGAAGTATTTATATAATACGCATTAAAATTTTCCCCTATTTTCCCCTGCACTGCGGGATTTTTCTTAATATCATCTTTTAGCATATCGCAATATTTGCATTGATTTTTGCCAAAAATTATTAGCACCCCACGCGAAAAGTCAATCTCATTAGTATCCAAAAATAAATGCGCCAAATCTTTGTAACTTTCCTTATCCAAATTCTGCGATTTTTCCCGTGCCTCCGCGCTAAAATCGCTTCCTTTGGAGATGATATTTTCATCGATTTTATTCTCACACGCACTCAAAAAAAGCACACAAAAAACTATCAAAATCTCATAAATTCGCTTCATTTATATCCTTTCTTTTGCTTCGCACTAGTTTTGTAACCGCCTCTACGAAGATTGGCGAGAAATTTGGACATTTGCAAACGATATATTTTTTCACGCCGATTTCCCCTGCAAGTGCGCGATTATCGATATCTAACTCGAAATTTGTCTCATAATTATCAATGGTAAATGCAAGCGGATAAATTATCAACTTTTCATTATGATATTTTTTGATAATGTCCCTCGTGCTTGGTTGCAACCACTTCATCGGTCCGACTTTTGATTGATAGCAGATTATTATGTCTTTAAAGGTGATTTTTTGCTCTTTTAGGGCGACTTTTAGCGCATCGGCACTTTTTTTTATCTCGCCTTCATAAATATCGCCATCATCCACCACGCTTTGCGGGATTGAGTGCGCTGAGAGAAGCAAAATAAAATCGCTAAACTTTTCATTTATCGCAAAGTCTTTTTGCGCCTCTTTGATTTGCTCCACGCACGAGGCGATAAACGCAGAATCTACCCCATAATCTTCCACAATCTCCACCTTTGGATGATAATCTAACTCATCTAATGCCGCCAAAAAGTCCCGCACAGAGGATAAAGTCGTAGTTGTCGAATACTGCGGATACATTGTAAAAAGTGTGATTTTTTCAAAGTTTTTCTCTTTTAAATCCGCCACGACATTTTTAGCATAGGGTGGCACATAGCGCATTGCGTAGGTGTAAAATCGAGCATTATCTAACTCGCAAAGTTTTTGCGTCAAAGTATAAGTTATCTCGGCGAGTGGGGACTTTCCGCCGATTGTATTGAAGTTTTCTTTGACTTTTTGGAGGCGGGCATTTATAATCATATTTGCCACCATTTTTCGCAAAAACTTACTTTTAATACGCAAAATAAGCGGGTCTGCGAACATATTTCGCAAAAATACTTCCACTTCAAATAGATTATTCGGTCCGCCCATATTCAGCAAGACAACTGCTTCTTTTGCTTCGTGTGGCGTGTTTGGCGTTTTGGTGTTCTTAACTTTTTTCACAAAATTTCCTTTAAAAAACGCAATCATATAATAAAATTTATAATTTTTCGCTACAATTTGCCCCTTTATTTTGCAAACACAAGGCACAAAAATGCAGGAATTCGCACTAAATCAAGCGATTTTTTTTCACGCGTTTATCAATTATGCAACTCTTTGCATTGTCGCAATTTGTGGCATTTTATTATTTTGCGTCAAAGATTTTGTTAAGATAAATAAAATTTCATTTTACGCAACGCCACTATTTTGCGGATTTTTATTTGTTGATTTTTTAAGCGGAGTTAGTGTGTGGGCGATGATGGGATTTGCTTGGAGTGGGAAAATCGCTTTGATGATTTTGGCAAATTTTATGTTTATTTTGGAGATTGTGAGGATTAAAATATTACGCAAGGCACGGCAGATTCTGCGATTTCGTGAGAGATATTTGAAAATCGCGCGGATTTTTTATGTAGTTTATGCGCTAATTTTTGTGGCGTTTTTGGTGGTTTGAATGCGCTTTATTTACGCCAAAAACGCAGGACAAAAGCAAATTATTTTAGATTCAAAGCAAAGTCATCATCTTTTTATTGTGCGGAGATTAAAGGCGAAGCGCGGGGAGATTTTCCACTTTGCAAATTTGGTAGATTCTGCGCTATATCGCTATGAGTTCGCAGAATCTAATGGGAAAAATGCCGTTTTTAATCTGCTAGATTCTGCGAATGTAGCGCAAAAGTCGCCCAAAACGCACATTATCCAAGCAATAATCGCTGATTTTGATAAAGTTTTGCCGACACTAAATGAGCTATTTGTGGAGAAAATCACGCTTTTTTACGCGGACTTTTCGCAGAAAAATATTCGCATAAATTTGGAGCGATTAAATGCCATTTTGATAAACTCATCAATGCAGTGCGGGCGGTTGCAAAAGATGGAGATTGAGATTTTAACCTCGCTTGATGAAGTTTTGGAGAAATATAGCAATGCCCTTGCGCTTGACTTTTGCAATAATTCGCAAAATCTGCGTGATTTTGAGCGATTTATAATCGGCTGTGAGGGCGGATTTAGCGAAAGGGAGCGAGAACTTTTTAAAAATCGCAGAATCTGCGTTAGTGGCATAAATCACCCGCTAATCTTACGCGCACAAAGCGCAAGTATTTTTGTAGCCTCAAAAAAGATTTAAATTTAAGCAAAATTTTTAGGAAAAAGCGATAGAATTTCGACTTTTTAATTTTATTTTGAAAGGCAAAAAAATGGCAAGAAAATGTTTTTTTAGTGGCAAATCTCCAATGGTGGCAAACAATGTCAGCCACGCAAACAACAAAACAAAGCGCAGACTTTATCCAAACTTGCGTTCGTTGCGAATCACGCTTGATGACGGCACAAGAGTGCGAATCAAAGTCGCCGCTTCCACGCTACGCACGATGAAAAAAAGTAAGTAGATTCGCAATAGATTTTGCACCAAAATAGCCCTAAATGAGTGCTTTTAAAAATCTTTTTAGCATCGATAAAAGCAAAAAGCCCGACATTGACTTAACAAATGAGCTTTTAGATGAATTATCGCGCTTTAGATTCCCGCTTGTAATCATTCAGTTTTTCCTAATCATCGGCACTTTGGGCTATTTGATGCTGGAGGATTACACGCTAATTGAGGCGTTTTTCCAAGCGTCCTACACATTCACAAACACGGGCTTTGGCGCGTTAAAAGAGCATCAATTCTCCCCAATTACCATTATTTTCACCACGATTTTAATGCTGCTTGGCGCGGTAACTATCGCATTTTGCGTGGCTGTGGTGGTAAATGTCATTATGGGTGGGAGGCTAATTTCAATCATTAAGGAAATCAAAATGATAAACAAAATCGCAAGGCTAAAAAATCATTATGTGATTTTTTACTACAATGAGTTCTCACACCAGCTATCAAAGCACTTTTTGGAGGCGCAAGTGCCTTTTGTGGTGGTGGATAATGACGCAAATTTTGAAGCACAGGCGCAAAAACACAAATATCCATACTACATTAACGGCGACCCGCACGATATAAAGACGATTTTAAAGACGCATTTATCAAGCGCGAAAGGCGCGGTGATTTTCTCCAAAAATACTACGGATAATATCGCGCTGATTGTGTCGATTCGCCTTTATCAAAATGAGCTAAAACGCAGTGAATACAATATCATAGCGATTGCAAACAATGATGATGAGATTAGCAAACTTAAAAAAATCGGCTCAAATTATATTATTTCGCCTACGAATCTCGCCGCACAGCGCATTAGCTCTATCATTTTGAAGCCGGGTAGCGAAAATATCATAGAGCATTTTATGAGCACAAATGAGACGGCTTTGAGTTTGGAGGAAGTCATCGTCCCAAAATATAGCTGGATGGTGCTAAAAAAACTGCGCGAAGGGCATTTGCGCGACATTACGCAAGTGTCAGTGGTAGGGATTCGCCAAAAGGATGGCAAATATATTTCAATGCCTATGGGCGATGCGGTGATTTCAAGTGAGTGCAAAATGCTAATCATCGGCACGACAAACAATATCCGCGCCGCAAAACGGCTAATAATGAAGCGACAAAAGCCTGAGGAGCTAAAATATGCTTGACATTATCCCAATAAAAGGCGGAATCTGCGCCGTTGATGGCATTTACTGCGATGGCGTGAGTGCGGGGCTAAAAGCAAATGGTGCGCTTGATGTGGCATTTATTTATAGCGAAAAAATGATGCGCGTTGAGGCAATTTTCACGCAAAATAAATTCAAAGCCGCGCCGCTGAAACACTATGAGCGCGAATCAAAGGCGATTCAAAGCAATGGAAGCAATTTTGTTTTGATAAATACCAAAAATGCAAATGCGATGACAGGGGAGCGCGGACTACGCGATGTTGATGAGATTTTAGGTGCGCTAAAAGCGCGATTTTCGCAAATCAAAAATCCCATAATGTCTAGCACGGGCGTAATCGGGCAGTATTTGCCAAAAGAAAAGATTATTGATGCGTTTGTGAAATTTGATTTGAGCGCGAAAAATCCTACAAATGCGGCAAATGCGATTCGCACTACGGATAGATTTGCCAAAGAAATCGCATTGCAGGTAGATTTGGCGGATGGCAAAAGTTTCAAAATCGCTGGATTTGCCAAAGGCGCGGGAATGATAGAGCCAAATATGGCGACTATGCTTTGCTATATCATCACAGATGCCAAAATCCCGCAAAATGATATGCGCGAACTGCTACAATCCTGCGCCCACACGACATTTAACGCTATTAGCGTAGATGGCGACACTAGCACAAATGACAGCGTGTTTTTGATGAGTACTAACGCTACAAATGCCTATGACAAGGACGCTTTCAACGCCGCGCTTGAAATGATTATGAAAAAATTAGCCCTTGATATTGTGCAGGACGGCGAGGGAAGCACCAAAGTCGTGGCGTTTGAAGTGTGCGGTGCGGTGGATTTGCGCGAGGCAGAGACTTGCGCCAAAGCACTTGCAAATTCGCTATTAGTAAAAACCGCGCTTTTTGGTTGCGACCCAAATTGGGGGCGAATCGCCTCCACAATCGGCTCGTGCGGAATCTGCGCCGAATCTAGCAAATTGACTATCAAAATCGGCGAAGTGGCGATTTTTGAATGCGAAAAAATTTACTTTGAAAACGAAGCAAAATGCGCAGAGATTATGAAAGGGGATAGCTTTAAAATCACCTGCGATTTGGGGCTAGGTGAGGGGCGATTCACCGCGTATGGATGTGATTTGGGGAATGAATATGTGAAAATCAACTCAGACTATCGAAGCTAAAAATAAGCGCGATTGTCTCTTTGACGATTTCGTGGGAGTTTGAAAAATTCTCGCTCAATGGACAAATCAGTCCTATTTTCGCTCGAATTTTTCGGCACAACCCACGAAATCGCCTAAAGATACTTCCGCGCGGAACGCTAATTATTTTTGCTTCGCAAAAACCGCAAAATACTTCGATAGTTGCTTCACTTCGTTCGCAAATCCTGCGGATTGTGATTTGCGTTGCGAATCAAAGTGCAAAAAGTCGTCATTGCGAGAAGTCGCACTTTGGGCGACTTCGTGGCAATCCACAAGCTAGATTCTGCGAATCGCAGAATCTAATAAAAAAATTTGTCATTCTGAGCGAACGAAGTGAGCGAAGAATCTCAAAAAAATCGTCATCGCGAGATTCGGCAACGCCGAATCGAAGCAATCCAAATCACGCGAATCTAAAAAATAAATAAAATCAATGACCCAAAAATGAATCGATAAATTATTTGTATTTAGATTCGCCAAAAGTAAGCGATTCGCAAGTGATTCAAAAGTCGCATTAGTGGATTGCCACGATTTGGCATTCGCCAAATCTCGCAATGACGGAGAGCAATGCAGATTCTGCGATTTTCGTGCGAGATTCTGCGAATCACATAAAAATCACAGAATCTAACGCAACAAATCAAAGCAACTTCACAAAATCCAAGATTCGACATTTCACATCAAAATCCGCCAAAAATATATTATAATTTCGCCTTTGTTTCGCAAAATTTTGTGAAAAATTCGCAAAAGATTCGTGAAATTTCGCAAAAGTTCGTGAAAATTTCGCAAAAGTTTCGCAAAGTTTCGTAATATTTCATCACAAAGGGCGCATTTGACACACACAAGCACACAAAACACCACAAAACACACAAGCACAGCACAAAACACAAAACACACAAGCACCGCACATAAAAGCACCAAAAAAATCAGCGATTTTGCCAAAATCCGCCACTTAACCACCCGCAGGGACAAATTCATACTTTTAGCACTGCTCCCCGCGACATTTTTGCTATCACTCATCGAAACCATCGCAATTAGCGTCATTATGCCCTTTATCTCACTTGCTAGCAATCCGCAGTTGATTTTTGAAAACAAATATGCAAATTACGCCTATAAGATTCTGCGATTTGAAAGCACGACTGATTTTATGGTGGCGTTTAGCGCGGTGCTTGTGGGATTTTACATCTTTCGTGCGGGATATAATCTCATCTATTCTTACTCGTTAAATCGCTTTGCCTTTCGCAAATATCACTTTTTTGCCTATCGCCTATTTTGCAAGGCGGTGGAGCTAAGCTACATCGACTTTACAAACCGCAACACCGATATTTTGCGCCGAAATATCTTAAATGAATCGCTAAAAGTCTCACAATTCATTCAGCAAATTTTATACATCGCATCAGAGGCGATTACCATCGCGCTAATGTATGCCTTGCTTTTATTTATCAGCTGGAAAATGACGCTTGTGCTGACGCTATTTTTACTCGCAAATGTCGCACTTATCATCAAAACAATCTCAAAAAATATCCAAAAGCAAGGCGAAATCAATGTCAAAACCAATCAAAATGTCCTATCCATCATCACAAAGGCGTTAGGCAACTTTAAGATTATAAAGTTAAAGGGCATTCAAGAGCAAGTCTTAAATAATTTTGATTTAGCAAGTAAAGAGCGCGTGGATGCAGAGATAAAGTATCAGGTTTTGCTGCCCTTGCCACGATTTATTTTAGAATCGCTTGGATTTTGCATTTTGGTGGCAGCGGTGGCGTATATCTTGCTAAAATACAACAGCGCAGAGGCGGTAATCCCGATAATTTCGATGTATGCACTTGCGCTATATCGCATTTTGCCGGCGGTAAATCGCATTTTGGCGGCGTATAATCTTATGCAGTGGTGCAAAAAGGGATTAGAGATTGTGTATGAAGATTTGATATACCACACTGAATACGAGGATAGCAAACCCATCGCGTTTGAGAGAGATATTGCGCTAAAAAATATTAGTTTTGAGTATAAGGCAAATCAGCAAATTATAAAAGACTTCAATCTCACCATAAAAAAGGGCGATAAAATCGCATTCATCGGCAAAAGTGGCGCGGGTAAAAGCACGCTAATTGACTTAATCATCGGCATTTACAAGCCAAAGGGCGGGGAGATTTTGATTGATGGCGTAAGATTATGCAACGAAAATCTCCGCTCGTGGCGCAAGAAAATCGGCTATATCCCGCAAAGCATATTTTTATTTGATGGGAGCGTAGCGGAAAACATCGCATTAAGCGAGAAAATCGATGAAGTGCGCGTCATTGAATGCTGTAAAAAGGCAAATATTTGGGATTTTTTAAGCGAAAATGAAGGCATAAATACGCGCGTAGGCGATGGCGGGATAAAACTATCAGGTGGGCAAAAACAGCGCATTGCCATTGCTAGGGCGCTGTATGATGACCCCGAAATTTTGGTGCTAGATGAAGCGACAAGTGCGCTAGATAATGAAACGGAGGGCAAAATAATGGATGAAATTTACAGCGTGGCACGGGACAAAACGCTACTTGTCATCGCCCACCGATTAAGCACGATTGAAAAATGCGAAAGGGTGGTAGAACTCAATAAAACAAACTCGGGGGGGGGGATTGCGAATAGTTAGGTAAAGGGGTGCTTGAATTTGGCAAGATTCTGCGAATTTGCAGAATCTAGTGTAGATTCTGCGATTTTCGCACTGAGATTCTGCGTTTTTTTGTGCGAATCGCAGAATCTAGCGCGTTTTTCCGTCATTGCGAGAAAATCCGCAGGATTTTCGTGGCAATCTATTTAGATTCTGCGATTTTCGTGCGAATCGCAGAATCTACGGGATTTTTGGGTGCAAATAGTTTATAAAATAATAAAATAATTTTATGGAGCGTTTATGAAAAAACTTATATTTTTGGCGATTTTGGGCGGTTTTTGGCATTTATGCGCTGAAATGATGGCAGATTCTGCGAATGAGACAGCTGAATCAAGCGTAGAATCCACGCAAAACGCGCTAGATTCTGCGAATCAAACAAAAATCGTAGAATCTAATGCAAACCCAAATGCAGATTCTGCGATTCTGCCCCCCCCCAGCACGCAAATCGCAGAATCTAATCTAAAATTTCTCCACAACATTCGCTTTGATTTTTTGTTAGATAATTTGGAGGATTCACACGCGCTATGGCAGCCTCGCACCATCAGCGCAGTCTCACTTGCGCCAGAAATAGGGCTTGGCATTGGCGCATACCACGCACTTTGGGCGGGATTATACGGCGTTCAAAATATGAGCGCAAAGCCAATCATTAGCGGAGCAAAGGGCGGATTTTACGCGTATTACGCATTTTCACATAGCGGATTTAGCGCAATGATGGGCATTTCACCACGCAAAAAGCAGATTCTGCGCTATGGGCGGGCATTTTTTCGCCCTGACTTTGAGTTTGAAAATCCAAACATAAATGGCGCGATTTTGCAGTATCAATCCCCGCAAAACCACGCATTCAAGGGCGAAGCAGAGCTAGTGCTAAATCACTTTGGCGGGGATTTGTCAAAAAATGTCGATGCGTTTTATGCTTCGCTTGGTGGGCGATTTACGCTGTATGAAAGCGTGATATTTGGCGCAGATGCGATAATGTATCACATTATGGATACGAAACTCTTGCGTGTTAGCGTAGATGATGACTTGTATCTCTTTGATAGAATCGCATACAGCGCAAATATTGCGTGGGACTTGCGCGGGATGTCGCGCGTGCGCGAGATTTTTGAAGTGGCAAATGTCGGTTTTGCCCTACTTGGCGATGCGGAGCGAAAAAGACTACATAGCAAGCAAAGCGAGCTAGCAAATAATATCGGCTATGAATTCAGCGCAAACCTGCAATACAAGGGCTTTGGCGCGGAGTGGAGCTACTATTTTGGTGCGCCACAAATGCGTCATTTTGGGGAGTTTGGCACGGAGGTTTATAATGGACTGCCCTTTTATCAAACGAACTTTAATCGTATAAACGCCTACTACGCGTATCAAAACGACTTTTTAAAGGCGAGTTTGAATTTTATCTTTTATATTGTAAATGGGAGATTAGCAACGCAGCAGGTGTTAAGTGTGGGTTTTGATATGGATAAATTGTGGCGTAAGTAGGGGTTTTGCAATTTGTGTCTTGGGTAATCATTTGGATTATTTTTGTCATTTTGAGCGAAGCGAAAAATCTCTAAATAAATTCGTCATTGCGAGATTCGCGTAGCGAATCGAAGCAATCCAAATCACGAGAATCTAAAAGAAAAATAAAATCAATGACCCAAAGTTGAATCGATAAATTATTTGTATTTAGAATCTGTTCACAGATTCGCCTTAAAGTAAGTGATTCACGCTATATTCACAAGTCCCCTAAATAGATTGCTTCGTTGTTTTCGCTTCGCTCAAACTGCCTCGCAATGACAGCTTGGGAGTGGATTACTTCGGCGAATCTGCGATTTGCCTCGCAATGACAAAAGAATGTAGCAAATCCACAAATCTACACAAACACACAATCGCTCTATTTTTTAATTGTAGTTTGCGTAGTTTTGGGCTGTGTGTTAGTGTTGCTTTGGTTTTGCTGATTATTGCTTTGATTTGCATTTGCTCGTGCCTTTTTAAAATCTGCAAAAGATATAGGGATACTTCTACCGCAAAGCCCTTCATTAGAAATATATATTTTTGGTTGTTTGTCGTTGTTGCTATTCATAGCTTCCTCCTTTTGAAAATGTTACCCACATAACTATTGCCAATAATATAATCGTGGTGCAAGTAGCTACCACATACCCTATATTTAAACATTTTGTAGCAAATTCCCAATAATTCTTTTCGCTACCTTTATGTAGTGCAATTTGTATTTTTTTACTTATTGCCATATTTGCAGTAGAATACGATACAAGCGCACAAATCAGTGTAAGTGCATTGCTAACAATCAATGCCCCAAACAATATGTGCGGTATTTGAGCCAATAATTGCTTATTTACTATTGCTAACAATATCCCAAATAACGCTGATGATATAGCAACTACCATTTTATCTTGGCTTTGATTGTTTTTCTCTTTTGTATCCTCACAACTATTGCGAAATTCAATGAAATTTTGGTATTCTTTTTCTGTCATTTCATTATCAATCATATCATTCTCCCCCATTATTCCTTTTTCGCACCATTATCTATTAAAAACTCTGCTATGTCATAGTATCCAAGTTCTAAAGCTTTTGCCAATGCAGTTTTACCATTATCGTCTTTGATATTTACATCCGCACCTTTGGATACCAGCCATTTTACTTCATCTAATCTTCTATGATTATGCCATTCTATGATTTTTATTAGAGCGGTTTTGCCTTTGCATTTAGCATTTATATCAGCCCCATTATCTAGCAGAAATTGCTTCATATTGTCATCTCTATGCAATTGAGCACTTATATTCATTAAAAGATTTTCCCTATTGTCGTCAAAACATTCGTTAATGTTTGCTTTATTATTTTTGATTAGGGGCTTTACTATTGTTTCATCAAATGTCATCAGTTCTTGTTTAGTCTTAGTATCTCTTCGTCTATCATAAATAACAGAAATAAGCTGATTCGTTGCCCCCACACTTGCACCTTTGGATATAAGATATTGCAATATATCTATATCGCGATAACGAGCACTATATAGCACATCCGCATTTACAACCGCACCTTTAGATACTAGCAATTTTATCATTTCAAGCGATTCTCCTTCCGCAGCTATCATCAAAGGCGTGTAGCCGTTGCGTTTTTTAATAGCATTTACATCCGCACCTTTGGATATGAGATATTTTACTATCTCCAAATTAGAATAATCAACAGCTCCAAATAAAGCATCATTGAGCCCATCAGCACCCAACTTTATTAGTCGTTTAACGCCTTCTAGATTGGGATCTTTTGTAGCATATCTATATAGCTCATCATTTAGTTTTTTATCCGCTCCAATCGCCTGTGTCGCCATTACCCCAAGTAATAAGCTTACACATATTTTTCTAAAGATTTTCATCTTTGTTCTCCTTTTTTGTATTTAATTTAATATTTTTGCCTTTTTAAGGCACTCTCTAAAATCGCCTACCTATCCCGCGCAAATCTTAGCGCAAATAAAAATCAAATCATATTTTGCCTCCTTTGCAGATTCATATCTATTGAATCGCACTTAAGATTTTTCGCAGGTTTTGCATTCGCACCTTTTTGCCTACGATAAACAAATCTATTACCCACCATAACATTGAAATAGAAACACACGCTTCGCCTATCGTGCTACCACGAAAAGTAACACCCACGCCAAATAATATAAAGCGAATCAAGCCAAGCATATAATCTCCTATCATAAACCGCCCTATGCCAAAATTGCCAAATGCAAAACTGCCAATCCAAAACACTAGCGCAGGACTTTTTAGTCGCAATGAAGGTAGCTTTACCATAAAGTCATATATTTGGGATTCGCTCATATTAAACACCATTTGCTTTACTCTCTCCCTAACCTCATCATCTAATGGAAGTTTGCCTTGTATGGCTGATAGCACATCATAAGCATTCATTTTTGCCTCCTTTTGTTATAAAAATTATCGCACACATTGAGCCAATGCACTTTGTATGAGCAATTTAGATTGCATTTTGGAATTTATGGAGTAAAATTTGACATTCGCCTCTGTCATTCTTTTGTCTGACATTGTTAGCTGTCCCCACGATGCGTTATATATGGTTGCAAGTTCATCATCGCTAAAAAAGCTAGACATTACGCGCCCAGCGCATTTAAGCTCATCTTTTGAAAATCTGCCCCTAAATCCATCTAAAAACATATTTTCCATTTTCTTATCAAAATCCGCTCTCATTTCTTGTGGCGTTTTCTCGCCACACGCTACGAATCCTAACGCTATAAACGCTAGGACAGCCATTTTTAAAAATGAATGTTTCATTTTTTCTCCTTAATTTTAAATTTCTGCGAATAATACAAAAAAAAAAAAAAACGCAAGTCAATAAAAAAGTGAAAAAAGTTTTTGGAGTGATTTGGGCAAATCTACGATTCACCCCGCAATGACGGGATTTTTCGTGTGAGATTCTGCGTTTTTCGTGCGAAATCGCAGAATCTAATGCAAAAAAGCGCGAATTTCGCAGAATCTGCTTTGATTTTTTATAGATTCTGCGGAGTTTAGATTCTGCGAATCGGCAAAAAATGCCAAATCTTACGCTAGATTCTGCGATTTTGGCGTGATTTGCAGAATCTAACAATGACGAATTTTTTTCGTGTGAGATTCTGCGTTTTTCGCACAAAATTCGCAGAATCTAATGCAAAAAAGCACACATTTCGCAGAATCTCGCCCAAATCCGCAAAATCTACAATTTTCACTCTGCGTTTTTATCAAAAAACTTCGTGCGGTATTTTAGCTCCCTATTTAGCGTATCTAATCCATATTTTTCAACTAGCGTTTGCGAATACAGCGGATTGCGCCCCAGCCCAAATGCCTCCACGCGAAATCCTAGCGCATCCATCATCAGCGCAGTGAAGTCATAGTTCGTAAGGGAGCGGTTTTTCACATAGTTACGCGTGGGAGTCTTGCTAAAATTGGGATTTATAAATACATTATACACGAATCGATGCGCATCCTGCGGGATAAAGTCCGGCTGCATTGTGAGATGGTCGCCCAAAATCACAATCGTAGTCCTATCCCCAAAGCGCGACTTTTTCACAAACTCCACAAAATCGCCGATGATTTTATCCCCACAGCGGATGGCATTTTCATACAGCGCGCCACCACTGCCACTATCAAGCCCTGCAAAGGGTAGCTCCGCGCAAAACTCCCCATCGACAAAGCCCGGAAAGTGCGTATCGATGGTGCTGATAAAAAGCGCGAAAGGTTTATCTTTATCATAATCGCGCAAAAAGTCCTTTGTCAGCGCGAAAAGTTTAGCATCCTCCAATCCCCAATGCCCCTCATAATCGCTTGCCACCAAGCCATTTTCTTTGAAATAGCGCACATCAAAGGCTTCTAAATTATGCTCTTTTGCAAAGTCATCATACCCACCAAAAATGATTCGTGCGCCCGTAAAAATGGCATTAAAATATCCATTTGCATTCAAAATATCGCTAATGCAGGTGGTTTGCTTTGGATTTTTCACGCTAAATAGCGCGCGGGGCGGGAAACCGCACATATACGAAGTGATGGATGGAAAAGTCGGCGTTGCACCTGCGCTCTCCAAATGTCCGCCGACAACAGAATTTACGCTGAAATTCACCCCATCTTGCGCGAATTGCGTGAGATTTGGGATAAGCTCTCCGTGTGGCGAATATCGCAGAATCTCATTGCGCCCCCCCCCAGATGGGATATTTTTGGAGCTGTAAGTGCTCTCCATAGATTCTGCGAAAATCACAATCAAATTTCTTTTATTTTTTGGTGCTTTAAAATCGCTAATTTTTGGCGTGATATAATGCTCTTCATAAAAGTTTGAATAATGCACTTTTCTAGAAAGTTTTTCTTTGATAGATTCTGCGATTTGAAGCTTGGAATCTGCCATCTCAAAGGCGATTATAAAAAAGCACACACTTACGCAAAGGCTAAATGAAGCACTCCGCAAAAGTAGCGCATTGACAAATAAAATCAATATTTCATAGCATTTTTTCGCCCATCTGCAAAGCAATATCTTTGGCAAAAAACTTATAAAAATCGCCACCAAAATACTTGGCAATACAATATAAGTCACACTATCCAAAACGAGCATTTTGACGACTTTTGGGTCGGTGCCATCGAGTGGCTTTGCGAATAAAAAGATGAGATTATCAATGCTTAATCCAAACTTATAATACTTCGCCCCAAAGAACATTATCCCCGCTACAAGGGCGATTGCAAAGATTAAGATTGCGTAGATTCTGCGCTTCATTTTTACCCTTCCCTTTTAAAATTCCCCAAAAATTCCTCCAAATTGAACTTTTTGCGGTGATTTTCGGTGAAAATATGTATCATTATGTCGCCCAAATCCGCGATTAGCCAATCGCCACTCTCTTCATCAACGCTATAAAATGTCTCGCCACGCGCTTTTAGCTCCGTTTTTAGCGTATCCATCAAAGCAAAGCTATGTTTGTCCGCAAGGCTAGTGGCAATCACAACAAAGCTCGTAATATAGGGTGTTTGGCGCAAGTCAAAAAGCGCGATATTTTCCGCCTTTTTGCTATCAAGTAGATTTACAATCGATTCAAGCCTATTTCGCGCCACTCTGTCATCAATGTCTTTTAAAATTTCCAAATTTTCGCTCCATTTTTTAAGATTTATTTTGCAAGATTCGTGCCATTTTTGCCTTGAATCTTATCGTTGCGAATCGCGGTAGATGAGATATTTTCATCAATTTGAAGTTGCAAAAATTCGCTAGGGATTGGGATATTATCCCGTGTGGCGACTATGAATTGCACATTTTGGCGGATTTCATCAATTTTGTGCCATTTGTCTAACTCGCCCAAAATATCTGCGCCGATTATAAAATACAAGTTTTTTGGCGCGTAAAGCTCTTTAAAATGCAAAATGGAATGAATAGCAAAGTTCGGCTTTTTTTGTGCGGACTCAAAGTTTGATAACAAAATGATTTTTTTGTGATTTTGGGTTAGGTTTTGCGCTAAATTCTGTGGATTTGGCGGATTTTTGTAAAAAGTAGCGTTGGTTGATTTTGCGATTTTTTGCGCCATAGATTCTAATATCTCAAAGCGCGAATCATCGCTTAAAAACGGCGTGGATTCGTGCTTTAAGGGATTTTTAAAATTTGGCAAAATGATTAAAAAATCAATAAATTCACATTCAATCGCGGATTTGATAATCGCGCAATGTCCCTTGTGTGGGGGATTAAAACTACCGCCAAAAATCGCCAAATTTAAATCGCACATTAGATTCGCGCCCATTTTTGCGCTTTGATTCGCACTCACATTCGCGCCAAAATCCCCGTTCACTGCCCAAAACCTTGCGTTAAAATCATATAAGACGCCACACCGCCTAAAATGCTGATGATTGGGACTTTTAGGCTTAAATGCAAAAGCGCAATTACCGCGATACTACTTAGCTCTTTTAGCCCGTAGTTTGGGGCGAAAATGTTTGTGCCTTTTAGGCAGTAAATCACTAGCATTGCGATGATTATGCTAGGCAAAGCGCGTGAAATGTAGGCGATAAAGGGCGGGATTGTGCGTGGCATTAGAAAATATGGCAAAAAGCGCGTGATGAGATTTGCAACTGCGATTGTGGCGATGATTAGCAAAATATTAAAGTCCATTTTGCGCCCTATTTTGCGGTGGATTCGCGCTTTGATTTGTGCGAATCCACGCTAGATTCGCCTGAATCTAAATGCGATTCAATCCCCAAATCCCATTTTTTGCGATAGCAAAGCCACAAAATCGCAATGCTACTTATGAGTGCCACTAGCAAAAAATACTGCTCACCTATTGCAATTAGCCAAAAAAGCGCGGTGGCAATGCCGATGATTGCGGGAGCGTAGCCCTTTTTTGTGCGAATCGCTTTTAGATTATCGATAAAAATCACCACAAAAATCGCCGTCATTATAAACTCTAATCCACGCGTATCAAATGTGATGAATCCGCCCACCACCGCGCCCAAAACGCAGCCAAATCCCCAATAAATATAATTCAAAAACGACACGAAAAATATAAAGTGATTTGCATCTGATTTGGGCTTTTTGGTTTTCAAAATCGCAAAGGTTTCATCGGTTAGCCAAAAGATATTTAAAAACCGCCGAAAGTCCATCGCACGGAACTTTTCAAGCATTATAAGCGTGTAAAAACTCTGCCTAGAATTTAAAATAAGTGTAATTAAAAAAATATTTAGCAACGCTGTAAGCGTGGCAGGTGCGCTAAAAAAGCTGATTGCCAAAAACTGCATAACGCCAGAATACACAAATACGCTCATAATAAGCGCGTAAATCGCGCTAAATCCGCTAGTTTTCAGCAACACGCCACAGCAAAATCCCATAGAAGCGTAGCCAAAGAGAATCTCAATATCCTTTTTAAACGCCTCCCGCAGGGCGATTGAAGCTTCACTCATCACATCCACCAAATCGCAGAATCTGCGCTAATTTTTGCTATAAAATACAATTTCAATGCCAGATTTTACGACATCGCTGAAATTTGCGTCCAAAAAATACACATTTTTCGCGCTTAACGCTTCGGCAATGCTCCCCGCCGTCACGCCGTGATGGCAGTATAAAATGATGTCTTTATCGGCGTTTTCTTGCGCGATAAAGGCGATTCGCGTGGGTGATTCGACATTTATGGCGTCTTTTATGTGGTCGATTAGAAAATATCCCCGCGCGCGGACATCGATGATGATTGCGCTATCCATTTTTTGCTTGAATTCGCCTAAATTGAGTGCTTTTTTCATAATAATCCTTAAAAATAAATTTGTGATTGAAATGTGATTGTAGGCAATAAAAAATTAAAGTTTGATAAAAGTTTGATTTGGTGGGATTTTGTGTGATTCGCAGAATCTATGCAATCTAATTCGCATTTTTGCATAAAATCGTAACTTGATAATTTTTAAACTTGCCTTGCGATGATGGATTGATATTTTATTGCGCTATAATCGCAGAATCTTTGGTTTTTGAAAGCAAAGAAAATTTTAACTTTAAGGATTGCTTTATGAAAAAACTTGTATTTTTATTTTTTATCGCAATAAGTGCGCTGTTTGGCGAGGTAAATGAGGCAAATTTAGATGATGCTATCAAGAAATGTAATGCAAACAATGGGGTTGCCTGTGGTGAAGCCTCTGAAATTTATCGCAAAATAGAGGGGAGAACCCGCGATGAAAAAGATGCAAAACTTTGGGTTGAATATGCAATTAAGGGTTGCGAATTAAGAGATGGTAGCTCTTGCCATACCATAGCATATCAATACGCCGATATGGGTGGCTATCCCAAATTTTTTAAACCAGATGAGGCAAAAAAAGAGGAATACCTTATAAAAGCTTGCGACTACAAACATAGTCATTCTTGCCGTCTGTTAGGCATTATATATAGCGGACAAGCCAATAACAAAAAGGGTGCCGAGAAAAAAGCCGCCAAAATTAAATCAAAGCATTTTTACAAAAAAGCCTGTGATTTGGGATATAGCGGAGCGTGTAAAGAAAAATAAATTATCTTAAATAAAAACACATAAGGCATTTATTTGCCAAATGCGTTTTTTTAAATCGCAGAATCTAGTGGTTTCTGCGACTCGCACGAAAAACGCAGAATCTACGTTCAATATCCACCCACCCCCTTAATCCCCCTCCGCAAGGGAGGGGGACAAAAGGCAGATTCTGCGAATTTAAGTGCGCGGTGTGGATAAAGTTTGAAAAATGAAGTTTTCAATAGTAAAATTAGTGCGTTTTATGGACTTTGCATTGCGATTTATCCCGTGTTTGAAGTGATATTTTCGATTTGGCGGCGCAGGGTGCGTAAATCTAGCGCGATGCAACCTGACTCCATTCACCTACACACGCTCATTTACCGCCGTATCACGCGCTCAAATGCCAAAACTTCGATGATGATTTGGGCATTTAATGTGCCTTTTATTTTTTTGCCTATTTTTTGCTATGATAAAACGGCGATTTTACTCGTGCTCATCGCACTTTTTGCAATCTCATACATTGCGATTTATAGAAAAATTACGCATTTTAAGGCGCACCTTTAAAGCGGATAATTTTAAAATACAAATACAAATACGCCAAAATAAATGCGCAAATTAGGGCGATTAGCACGATAACATCATCGTAAAACACGCTCCCTAGCGCAACAAACGGCAGATTGAATACCCAAATAAAAAGAGAAGTTTTGTGATTTATCTTTGTGATTCGCCTAAAAATCAGCATATGAAAATGGATTGAATCAGGTTTCATCGCCGAGCGATTGCGCCAAAACTTTTTTCGCCAAATCGAAAATATCACTTCAAACACGGGATAAATCGCAATGCAAAGTCCATAAAACGCACTAATTTTACTATTGAAAACTTCATTTTTCAAACTTGTAGAATCCTTCACTAGATTCTGCGCTGAATCTTGCGTCAAAATAACAAGCAAAAATGCGAGTAAAAATCCCACTAAATACGCCCCGCCATCGCCTAAAAAGATTTTTGCCTTTGGAAAATTAAGGACGAAAAATCCCGCAATACACGAAATTATAAGAAGTGAAATCGTGCAAATCTCGCCACGCCCCGCAAGAAATGCAACGATTGCAATGCTACCAAACATCAAAATCGCACATCCGCTTGCAAGTCCGTTGAATCCATCGATGATATTTATCGCATTTACCACGCCCACGATACAAAACAGCGTCCAAACCACGCCAAAGGCGTAAGGCAAGGGAAATCCAATATCCACCAAAACGCAATTTGGGAAAATAAACATCATTACGCAAACGCCAAGCGATTGCACCAAAAGGCGCAGTTTGGGGCTTAAAGGGCGATTTAAATCCTCCCAAAATCCGCTTAAAAAAATAAGGGCACTTGGGATTAAAAGCAAAATATATTTTTGATTTATCACGCCAAGCACGGCGCAAAGCACCACACCTGCGCAAAATGCCACAAATATCCCCACGCCTCCCGCTCGCGGAGTGTCGCCAAAGTGCATTTTTTGGGGCTTTTTTGCAGAATCTAAATCCATCATTTTACCCGTGTGCGTGGCGTATTTGATGATTAAAATCGAAATGACAAACGAAATAAATACACAAAAAATAAAAATCACGCTACGCCTTTAAGCATTTCTCCCATAAATAAGCACTTTTGATGATAAAATCAATATCATCAAACTTTGGACGCCACGAAGTTTGTGCCAAAATTTTTGCGTTATTTGAGATTAGCTCCGCAGGGTCTCCCGCACGGCGCGGGGCAATTATGACTTTAAAATCAACGCCACTAATCTCTTTGACTTTTTCTACAATCTCTTTCACGCTGTAACCTTTGCCATAGCCGACATTAAAAACGCTACTCTCCCCGCCATTTTCTAAAAATTCATAAGCACCTAAATGTGCATTTGCCAAGTCATCAATGTGAATGTAATCCCTAATGCAAGAGCCGTCCTTTGTCGCGTAGTCATCGCCAAAAATGCTCATCGATTCGCGTTTGCCTACCGCGCATTCACACGCGACTTTGATTAAATGCGTGGCGTTTGCGCTTCGTTGCCCTATGCCTTGCTTTTTTGCGTAGTCATTGTTGCGATAAGCCCCCGCCACATTGAAATATCGCAACGCCACAAATCTAAAATCCGCATTTGCAATCGCTGTATCACGCAAAATCATCTCACTCATCATTTTTGACGCACCATAGGGATTTATGGGAAGCAGTGGCGAATCTTCGCTTACCGGCACGATTTTTGGCTCTCCATAAACGGCAGCCGTTGAGCTAAAAATAAAGCGATTGACGCCAGATTTAACGCAATGTGCGATTAGATTTAGCGTATTTTTGGTGTTGTTGCTGTAATATAAAAGCGGTTTTGTGAGCGATTCAGGGACGATTAGGGACGCTGCAAAATGCACCACCGCATCAAATTTGTGCTTTGAAAAAAGATTTGCCACCGCGCCTAAATCGCCCAAATCCATTTGGATAAATTCGATTCGCTCCCCAAAGTCGCGCTCCAAAAACGCCACATTCTCCATAAATCCGCTTTGCAGATTGTCAATAATCGTAATCTTACAATCGCTATTTTGTAAAAACGCCAATGCCGTGTGAGAGCCGATATAACCCGCCGCCCCCGTGAATAAAATGTGTTTCATAAACTCCCTTTGCCAAAATAAAAGTGCAATTATAGTAAAAAATCTTTACAAATTTACAAATTTCCGCATTAAAAAATGCGATTTTAGCAAATCTTAAAGGCACAAAAGATATATTTTTAGATTTTCAATCACAAAGGATAAAAATGGAAAATGTATTTGATAGAAAGTCGCTTAGTATGACGATTTTGATGACGCCTGAGCTGTCGAATTTTAGCGGTGTGGTGCACGGAGGGCATCTTATGCGAATGCTTGACCAAGTGGCGTATGCGTGTGCCACGCGCTATTGTGGCGTGGATGTCGTAACCGTGTATGTGGATAATATCAGCTTTAAGCACCCAATCCCAATCGGCAATTTGGTTACATTCCTTGCAAATGTCAATTACACAGGCAAAAGTTCGATGGAAGTCGGCATAAAAGTCGTCGCAGAGGACATCAAAAATCGCACCGCCACGCACACAAACACGAGCTATTTTACGATGGTGGCACTTGACCCCGATGGCGCGCCTTTTGAGATTGAGAAGCTAGTGCCAGAGACAGATGAGCAAAAAAGGCGATGGGAGGCAGCAGAAAAGCGCAAAAAGGCAAGAATGGGGAAATAAATGAAATAAATGTGGTAGATTCTGCGATTTGTTTGAAACGCAGAATCTCGCATTTAAAAACGCAGAATCTATGAAATAAATAAAGTAGATTCTGCGAATCGCCACAAAAACGCAGAATCCATCAAAAATCAACGCAGATTCTGCGATTTGCGGTGCTTTTTTTGCGCTAGATTCTGCGAAATTCTTGTTTTTTTGCGCTAGATTCTGCGATTTTAAAAAACTTAAAATTCAAAAAAATCTCATTATAATTTCATTTTTTAAATGGGAGTTTGCTATGAATCTAAATCTCTCCAAATCGCAATATTTGCGGGGCGTTCAGTGTGAAAAGTCGCTGTGGCTTTATAAATACAAGCGCGAATTGCAAGATAGCCCAAGCGATTCGCAATTAGCGCGTTTCAAAGGTGGCGTTGAAGTGGGCGCACTTGCGCTAAAACTATTTGACTGCAAGGATAAAATTGACTTTGATTCAAGTGATTTTTCGCAAAAAATCGCGCAGACAGATTCGCTCATCAAAAATGGCGTAAAATCAATCGCAGAGGCGACTTTCGCGCACAATGGCATTTTGGTGATGATAGACATTTTACAAATCACAGAGCGCGGACTAATCATCAACGAAGTCAAAAGTAGCACAGGCGTAAAGCCCGTGCATATCGATGATTTGGCGATTCAATACTTTGTGTTGTCAAATGCGATGCGTGATTTTGAAGTCGTAGGCGCAAATTTGGTGCATATAAATAGGGATTACGAGCGGAGCGGGGATTTGGAGTTAGATAAGCTCTTTTGCAAAATCGACTGCCTAAAATCCGTCCTTGCCAAACAAAGCGAAGTAGAGCAAAATCTAATGCGATTTGAGCAAATCCTAACAAGCGCAAATCCACCACAAATCGCCATCGATTCGCATTGCGACAATCCATATTCGTGCGATTTTAAGGGCGTGTGCTTTGGCGCAATCCCAAAAGAAAATAGCGTTTTTGACATAGCGCGATTAGATTCGCGCAAAAAATTCGCGCTATATCATAGTGGCATTGTGGATTTTAGCGATATTAGGGATTTTGGCGCATTTAATGACAAGCAGCGATTGCAGATTGAGTGCGCTTTGGAGCGCAAGATTCATATCGACAAAGACGCAATTTGCGCATTTTTAGCCACACTGCGCTATCCTATCTATCATTTGGACTTTGAGAGTTTCACGGAAGCCGTGCCTAGCTTTGATGGTGAGCGTCCGTATATGCAAGTGCCGTTTCAATACTCTCTGCATATCGATTATGGCGATTCGCGCTTGGAGCATAGGGAGTTTTTGGCGGACGCAAATGGCGACCCGCGCGGTGCTTTGGCAAAGTCGCTAGTGCAAAATATCCCGCAAGGTGCGTTTATTTTGGCGTATAATGCGAGTTTTGAAAAAGGTGTGATGAAAAATTTGGGTGCAAATTTCGCGCAATATGCGAAGATTTTGGATGGCTTTGTGGCAAATGTGGCGGATTTGATGACGCCATTTGCGCAAAAATCCTACTATCACTACGCGATGAATGGGAGCTATTCGATAAAGGCGGTGCTTCCAGCGTTAGTGCCAGAGATGGCAAATGCGTATAAAGATTTGGATTTGATTCACAATGGAGGCGAGGCAAATGAGGCATTTCCGCGCCTAAAATTTATGGACGAATCCACGCGTAAATCCTATCGTAACGCACTTTTAAAATACTGCGAATTAGACACTTTGGCGATGGCAAAGGTGGTGGAGAAACTAAAAGAAATAGTGGGGTTGTGAGCTAAATCAAATGCGAATCTAAACTCAAAAATCTTTGGCAGATTCTGCGAATTGTGTGCTTTTTTGCACTTTTTTGCATTAGATTCTGCAAATTTTGTGCGAGATTCTGCGATTTTCGTGCTTTTTTTTATTAGATTCTGCGCCAAAGATTCTGCGAATCACGCCAAAAACGCAGAATCTAGCAAATAATTCGTCATTGCGAGGCGCACGAGCAAAGCGAGTGCAACGAAGCAATCCATAAACCAAACGCAAATCTAAACGCAAAAATCTTTGGCAGATTCTGCGAAATGTGTGCTTTTTTGTATTAGATTCTGCGATTTCGCACGAAAAACGCAGAATCTCACACGAAAACATCCCATCATTGCAAGGCGAATCGTAGATTTGCCCAAAGCACTCCAAAAAACTTTTTTCACTTTTTTATTGACTTGCGTTTTTTTTTGTATTATTCGCAGAAATTTAACAAAAGGAAGTAAAGATGAGCGAAAAATACAAGCTAAACCTAAACAATCCCAAAGCATTTTGCGATGACTTGTGGAGCGAAATAGTCGATAGCGCGTTATTTTCACGCCCCAAAAATGACATTTGCGATTATTTGCTGTATTTGTTTAACAAGCACGATTCGGCGCATTTTTTGGATTCAAATAGCAATGAGCAAAACGAGCGATTATTAAAAATGAATGCAAGTAAAATCAAATCCAGCAAAAAGAATATCGCAATTAAATTTATGAATAGCGATGAGTATGACAAAATCTTTGGCGATTTTTTGGATAGACTTGCCATTAGCGTGGAAAATAAGACGATTCGCATAGATGATGACAATGTAAAGCTAGTGATTGAAAATCCCGCTTTGCGCGACATTTTGGCATCAAAGTTAAAGGTTATCACCGATGATACGCTAGATTTTAGTCTAAATAGTGAAAAAGTCTCTATTTCTAGCAAGAATTTTTTGGCAATGCTTCGCAACGAAGTCGCACAGGAAAATTTAGCACAATATGACAATACAATCAAAAGCCTTGAATCTAAATACAAAAAAGCAAAAGTCAAAAGTGTGGCAAGTGCAATTTTAGGCGTTAGCGCAAATATCGCTTCTATCATCAACTTTATAAAATAGCGGGAGGTGGAGCGAATCTAATCTTTTGGCAAAAAGCGTGGCGGATTTAGTAAAAAGGCATAAAGCCTTAAAATTTATTTTTGAAAGGACAAAAAATGAGAAATGGGACATTTAACAAAATAGGCAAAATAGTGGCGGTAGCAAGTGGAATCGTGCTAATGGGCGCGGTGTTTAGTGGGTGTGGATTTTTTGATTCTATGATGGGTGGCGATAGCACAAGCGCACAAAGCTCATCTACCACAAGTAGCGAAAGCAAAAAGAGCGATTCAGGTGTAGTTTCATCGTTTCTTGGCGGACTTTTTGGTGGCAGCGAGAAAGAGAGCGTAAAGCGTGAAAAATGCAGTGGCAGTGGCGAAGTTGAGTTGCAACAAACAAGAAAAGTTTTTAATGGCAGGAGAATTGTTTATGAAAAATACAAAGAAAAAGGCACTTGCAAAAGTGGCGTAAAAGAGGGCGTTTGGAAAAGTTATGATTCGACAGGATATATTGTCTTGCAAGAATCTACCTATAAAAAAGGTATTTTAGATGGCGTTACAAAAATCTATGATGAAGATGAAAATCTTATCAAAGAATTGCCATACAAAAACGGCAAATTAAACGGCACAGCCACAGCATATAAGGCGGAAGGATTAGAATCCTTTACCAAAGTAACTATTGATTATGTAGATGATAAAGCAGTGATTACGCGTGCTTATAAAGATAATAATATTGCTCTTTTTTTGCAAACAAAAATAGAAAATGGCATAGAAATAACTCGCACTTATAATACATTAACGGACATATTAAAAGAGCTAAATAAAACGCTATCACCAAAACTAAAAGCCAAATATGAACAACCATTAAAAGAGGCTATGAAAAAAGATGGGCAGAATTATGATGAGTATATGGAGTGCAATAATGCGCTCAATGAAGTAGGAAAATATAATCGTGGAGAAATACGCATTAAGCCTAGCTATCAAACTATTCAAAAAGCACAAGAATGTCAATCTAAACCTAAAAATATTGGTGAGGCATACGGAGCATATGTAAATTCATTTAACGAAGCTTATGGTATGTTGCCTATGATGCTTGGTGCTGATGGAACTGAAACTAAAAAGGTTAAAGCTCAAATAGGAAAAGAATATGATAATGCTCTAATTGCCGAGTTTAAAAAACATAATTTTAGCGATGATGCCAAAGTTCTAGCTTTTATCAAAGACAAATACCCAGAAAAAGAAACTATCTCAAAGGCAAATTTAAAAATAGATACAACAAGCGAATCTAAAGGTTTGCCTTGGGCGCAACAACAAACCACTACAACCACATTGTATCAAGGTAGCGAAATAGGCACTATAAATTACAACACCCAAAATACACAAAATGCTTGTGTGGCAAAAAATGGTGGTAATTGTCGAGCGTTTTCAAGGCAGTTTAAAGAGCTAATTGACAAAAGCGCATTTAAGGACAAAATCTACAATCTACTACCCAAACCCAAAAATCAATAATTTTTTATGATTTTTTGGGAAACGCGTTAGATTCGGTGCATTTTTCGACATATTGTAAGGCAAATTAAGGCGAATCTAATGCTGTCATTGCGAGGCGAATCTTCGAAGAAGATTCGCCGCGAAGCAATCTATTTAAGAGACTTGTGAATCAAAGGCGAATCGCTTACTTTATAGCGAATTTGTGGTTTAGATTCTAAAAATAATTTATTGATTCATTTTTGAGTCATTGATTTTCATTTTCTTTTAGATTCGCAGGGTTTGGATGATTGCTTCACTGCGTTCGCAAAACAAGGCAAAGCCGAAGTTTCTTTATTCAATCCTGCGGATTGCCACGAAAATGCTGCTCATTTTCTCACAATGACGGAAAATAGCACGATTCGCGTGAAACATTGTCATTGCGAGATTCTGCGATTTTTGGCGAGATTCTGCGATTGCCCGCAAATTTGGATTGCGTTTATAAATCACCTCACTAAAATTATAACTCCGCACAATATTTTGCAACCTACCAAAATACTCATCGCCCACATTCTCCACCAAATCCGTCTTTATCTCATTTGCTTCAAGCAATTTCAGTCGCGCAAACTCGCCTAGCATATACGCAAAATTACGCAACTGCTCATCATTTGAATACCGCCAAAGTTTCATCAGCGAACCCTCTCTTTGGCGGTAGAAATATCGTGCGGAGCGAGTGTAGGCGACTTTATTTGAAAGCGCATTAATGATATTGCCAAAGGTGATATCCTCGCCCAAACGGGCATTTGAGTAGCGCAAATCCCTTAAAAACTCCGCGCGACAGAGCATTAACCACGAAGCGATTTTGCTACCTTTTGCGGTTATGCCACCCTTTGATTTTCTCGCGCGGTAGGCAAAAATCGACTTTTTATAATCGCTATCATTAAAGCGAATCACATTAAAACTCTTTGCCACCGAAATGCCCTTGTGCGCTTCTAAACAAAAGATTAGATTCGCGTAATAGTCGCACGCCACGACATCATCGCTATCTACAAACCCGATATAATCGCTACCTTGCGGATTTAGCGAAGCAAAAACATAATCTAATCCCGTGTTTCGCGCCATCCCTAGACCTTCATTGCGTTGCTTTTGAAGTAAGATAAATCGCTCATCTTTCGTGTATTGCGTGGCGATTTTCGCTGAATCATCGCTACTGCAATCATCCACCATAATCGCCCTAAAATTGCCATAAGTCTGCGCGGCAATCGAGTCTAGGCACTCCCCTAAATACGGCGCAACATTATAAATTGGGATAATGATAAATAGCGTCCCTGTGGGATTTTCGTAGGTTTTATGCTGATTTTTGCTTCGGGGGGGGGGATTATAAGTAGAATTCAAAATGCGTCCTTTTATCTAAAATAAAATTGTAATTGTAGCACGAATCGTAGAATCTAGCGCAGATTCTGCGAATTTTATTTGATTTTTGCGCTAGATTCTGCGAATTTTGTCTTTTATTTATTAGATTCTGCGATTCGCAGAATCTCACACAAAAAGCGCAGAATCTAATTTAACCCACCCCCTTAATCCCCCGCGCACATTTGGGAGGATGGGGAGAATTTTGCATAATTTGTAAAATACAAATTGCACCCAATTAGCACGAATATGTGCTCACAAACTCAAACGGATGCGGTCTCGCCTCCCACGGCCAAATCTCCGCCTTAAACTTATACGCCTTATAAGTTTGCAAAAATTCCTCGCTAAACACGCCACCTTGCTTGTAAAACTCCCTATCAGCAAGCATTTCCTCAATCGCACTTCGCAAAGTGTGCGGAAGCTGTATTATGCCTTTATCGCGGATTTCATCAAGGGTTAGCTTAAATAAATTCACATCCATAGGCTCTCCGGGGTGAATCTTATTTTTCACGCCATCGATTCCGCCCATTAGTAGCGCGGCAAACGCCAAATACGGATTGCTGGAGCTATCAGGGAAGCGAAACTCCACGCGCTTACTTTTTTCGCCACTATTGTATGGGATTCGCACACTTGCGCTACGATTTTGCGCGGAGTAGGCTAAAATGCTGGGTGCTTCAAAGCCCGGTATTAGGCGTTTGTATGAGTTTGTGCTAGCATTTGTAAAAGCGGCAATGCTTCGTGCGTGCTTCAAAACTCCGCCTAAAAAGTAAAGAGAAAAGTCGCTTAAACCTTGATATTTGTCCCCTGCAAAGAGATTTTTCTTGCCTTTCCAAATGCTAATATGCACATGCATTCCGCTTCCATTGTCGCCAAATAGGGGCTTTGGCATAAAAGTCGCGGTTTTGCCATTTAGGTGCGCTACCATTTTTACGACATATTTTAGCTTTTGGACATTGTCGGCAGCTTCTAGCATATCGCCAAATTTCACGCCGATTTCGCACTGCGCCTGTCCTACTTCGTGGTGTTGCAAGTATGCTTCTACGCCCACTTGATTTAGCACTTTTACCATTTCAGCGCGAATGTCATTACTCGAATCAATCGGTGGTAGCGCAAAATATCCGCCCTTTGTCCCGCTTCTATGCCCGATATTTACGCTCCCATCAAACTCTCTATTGCGATTCCACTCGCCCTCTTCGGTGTCAATCTCGTAGTATTGGCAGTTGATTGAATCTTTGATTTTTATGCTATCAAACATAAAAAATTCATTTTCAGGTCCAAAATACACCACATCGCCGATATTTTCCTTTTTCACAAACTCCATCGCCTTTTTGACAATGCTTCGCGGACATTTTTCATAAGGCTCGTTTTTGTAAATATCCCAAATGTCGCAAAACACGATGACCGTGGTATCCGCGCTAAATGGGTCTAAAAAATATCGCACGGGGTCGGGGATAAGAAGCATATCGGATTTATCGATAGGCTGCCACGCCGCCACAGAACTCGCATCGCAGGGGATTCCCTTGAAACTCTCATCATTTACTTCGCTAATGCTAAAAGTGATTTGTCGCCAAGTGCCCTTAATGTCGGTAAATCGAAAGCCCACAAACTCCGCTTCATTGTCCTTGCAAAACTTAAAAAACTCGCTAATCGCGCTAACTCTATTCATATCCATTTCAAATCGCTCCTAGTTTTTAAAATAAAGTCTTGTATTTTACACAAAAATGCTTTAAATGCTATTTTTTTGCATTGACAATTCCATTTTCCAAATTGCTAATATCCGCCCAATTTTCCACACCATAAATACTTTTGCTGACTTTATACGCCCTTTGTATAAACCAAAGATTTGGCTTGTGGATATTAAAATCATCGCCTGGTCGCGCGTGAATTATCTCTCGATTTTTAGGATAATGTTGCAAAATATTTTTGCTAACTTTTGGACATCCATTTGGTAAATTTGCACAAAAAATACTAGCAATGTCATAATTTGCCACCAAACGATTATCAATTTTTAGCGCACCTTTTGCGTTAAAATCTTTAAACAAAAACAGCGTATCAGCACCAATTGCTCTTGGCACCAATCTAGGCATATTAAAGCTATCATCCCCAGCGTGGTCGCTTACAATAAAAATTTGCGTATTATCATAAATATTAAGTTTTTTTAGCATTTCAATATAATGTGTCAAATATTGCAACGCACAAATCTCAGTATCAAAATGCTGGTAGGAATAGCGTCCCTTTTTCATTGAATGGATGTGTGGATTTGTATTTTCCCAAATGGTGTTATTTTGCAAATACTCGCATTCCGTGCCATTAAAATAAACGCCAAAAGGCGCGTGTGTCATATTGCTGTGGATAAATTTAAAAGTCGCTTTGTTTGCATTTGCATTTACTATGTGAGTATTTGCGTAAAATGGCGCAATGTGTGTAATGACCGAATTTTTATCTATCTTGCCTTGTTGTTGTAGCCACAAGCCATCATTATAAATATTTTTGCGAAAAATCTTTGGGGCGAATTTAAACACCCCAAAACTTAACATTTTTACTAAATCATAATGCTTCGCATCATCTAGCAAACGCTCTAAATGCGGATGTTTGCTTAAAAAATATTGCCTAAAAGGCTCATAGTTATCAAACCAAAATAGTTTAGATTCTGCGATTAGCAAATCTCTCTTTGCAATTCCATACATTAGGAAACTAGGCTCATACAAAGCATTTGCAAATGCCAAACCAATATCTTTATACGCTTGCGCTTCGGCTAATGCGTGATTTTCGCCCCGCGCATTCATATTATAGATAGTGTAATGCTCTCCACCAATGATTGAAGGCATCGCATAAATCGTAGCATTTGCGCTGGAAATGGAGTTTGGAAAAAGTGTGAAACCATCTAGTGCATTTTTAAAATGCGGAAATCTCTCCAAAATATAAGGCATATGCGACCCGCTAAACATATCTAACATAAAAATTACGATATTTTTTTGAGTTTTGGAATAGGAAAAAAGAGGAGATTTTGTAAGCGAGTTAGATTCTGCGATTAACAAATTGGGGGGGGGGGGAATCGCAGAATCTACGCTAGATTCTGCGATTTTAGTGTGATTTGCAGAATCTAAAATCCACACCGCATTTATCGCACTTACCACAAAAAGCGTGGCAAAAATTATTTGCATTGGGCGCTTTAAATGTTTTAGCAATAACGCAATTACTGCACTTCCAAACAGCACAACAGCGATAAATTCAAAGATTTGCGCTCCATTATTTGCAGGTGGAATTTGCAAGAAAAATCTATCCATCGCACCATAATCGCCCACCAAAATAAAACTATGCACAATCCCACTAAATAAAATTACACTTAAAACAAACGCCACAGCGTTTAAAAACTGCTTTGGAATAAAACTAATTAAATAAATCGCCGCAAAACTGCAAAGCACAAACACACCAAAAAGAGCACTTAACACCGCCCTCAAAGACGCAGAATCAAACTGCGAAATATCCGTGCTACAAAGCTGATATGGCACAAAAACGCAAATCAAAAAGGCGATTGACAAAATCGCATAATGCGAGATTTGGCGATAGCGCGTAAAATCGCTCTTAATTTTGCATTTATAAATAACGCACATTAAGAGATAAATCCCAAGCACCGCACCCAAAATCGCAAAATAATAAATAACAATATTTTTTAGCAATGGCAAAAAATTCATTTTATAGGTTGCCTCTCCCAAATACGCCCCTTTTGGTGGCATCTTTGCGCTTTCAAAATTTATAAATCGCTTTGCATTGGAAGTAATTTTTATGGCATTTGAATTTATTGCATTTTCCCACGCAACGCTGATTAACTCAACTTTTGAAAGACTGCCTGAGCGAAGCAAAAAATCCCATTTGCCAAACTCGATTTTTGCCCTTCCATAATCATCTAGCGTAATTTGCGAAGTTTTTGCATTATCTTTGGCATAAATGATTAGCGCAAAATTTATCGCTAAAAGCACGACAAAAAGCGCACTTAACGCGACAAACGCAATTTTTATGCTTTTGGTAAAAATAAAAAAATTAGAAAAATCCGCCTTTGTGATTTTCATTTAAAATTCTACTTTTTTGCTTTTTTTATTTGCTTTTTGATTTGCTCTACGCTAACTCCGCCAAATCCTATGTCGCTAGGCTCGATTGATTCAAGGCAGACTACGATTCGCTCTTTTGCCTTGCCGTATTTGGTGGAGAGTAGCTCGGTAATGTCGGCGATTAGTTGCTCTTTTTGCGCTTTGGGCAACTCTGGCTTTGCTAATTTTATCGTTACAAGTGGCATTTTGCGTCCTTTGTTTGAGATTTTAAACGCGAAATTTTAGCATAAATTCGCAGAATCTAACTTGCCAAATTTGCCAAATTTCTCGCTAGATTCTGCGAAAATTACCAAAAAGTGCAGAATCTAGGGCAGATTCTGCGATTTTTATTAGATTTTGTGATTTTATTTAGATTCTGCGATTTTTAGATGTCACAAATTCGCAGAATCTACATTCCGCGCTTCTTACACGCGCAGAAATCGCTTAAAAATTTATCTCTAAATGCTAGAAACGATTAGCTTATTTAGTCGTTCGCTAAATAGATTCGCGTCCTCTATGCTGCCTTTTTCAAGTAGTTTCGCGCTATCAAAAAGCAGGTGAATCAAATCTGCGCGTTTTTGCTCCGAATCTAACGCCTTTAATTTAGCGATAATCTCGTGGTGCGGGTTAATCTCAAAGTTTGGTGCTTCCTCTTTGTATTCCTGCCCCATTTGGCGCATTAGATTTTCCATCATTGGATTTGATTCCTTTGAAATGACGCACACAGGGGATTTATCAAGGCGATTTGAGAGTTTTACTTCGGCGACTTTTTCGCCCAAAATCTTTTTGGTTTCCTCCAAAAAACTTGCAAATTCTGCTTTTGTGGTTTCATCAATCTCATCGTTAGTTTCATTTGCGATATTTTTAAACTGCAATCCCTCAAATTCGCCTACACTTGGCATCACAAAGCTATCAATCTCATCGCTTAAAAGCAGAACTTCAATATCATCTTTTTTGTATTTTTCAAGCAATGGAGAACTTTTTAGTAGCTCCAAATCCGCGCCCATTAGATAATAAATGTTGTCATTTTTGGCATTTGCTTTGTAGTCCGCTAGTGCGACAAAATCGCCCTTTGTGGTGGTGAATCGGCAGAGATTTAGCAATTTTTCTTTGTTTTCAAAATCGCTATAAAGCCCCTCTTTTAGCAGTTTTCCAAACTCTTTGTGAAAAATCTTGTATTTTTCGGTGTCTTTTGATAGTTTTTCAATTTCGCCCAAAATCTTTTTCACACTCGCGCTTTTGATATTTGCCAAAATTTTGTTTTGTTGCAAAATCTCACGGCTCACATTGAGTGGTAAGTCCTCGCTATCGATGATTCCACGCACAAATCGCAAGTATTGCGGGAGCAATTCTTTATCGTTATCCGTGATAAAAACGCGCTTTACATAGAGTTTCACGCCACTTTGATAATCCACGCGAAACAAGTCAAAAGGTGCGCGTGCAGGGATAAAAAAGAGTGTCGTATATTCCAAATTGCCCTCGACTTTGGTGTGAATGTGGGCTAATGGTGCGGTGTTATCGTGGCTTAAATTTTGATAAAACTCCACATAATCCGCCTCTTTTAGCTCTGCTTTGGGGATTTTCCAAAGTGCCTTTGCTTTGTTGATTTGCTCACTTTTTTGCACGATTTTTTCTTTTTTCGCAGAATCTTGCGCAGAATCTTTATTTGAATCTTTCGCAGAATCTTCGTTAGATTCTGCGATAGTTTCGGTTGTTTCGTAGTTTAGCACGATAGGAAATGCGATGTGGTCGGAGTATTTTTTGACTAAGTTTTCGATTCGCCAGCGATTCGCAAACTCTTTGCAGTCATCTTTTAAATAAAGCTCGATTTTTGTGCCAAATGCGTCCTTTACGCATTCGCCGATTTCGTATTCGCCCTTGCCATCGCTAATCCAAGCGAATGCTTTGTCGTCTTTTGCCTTATTTGAAGCCTTTTTGGAGGTTACGATGACTTTGGAAGCCACCATAAAACTTGAATAAAATCCCACGCCAAACTGCCCGATGAGTGCCGAATCTTTCTTTTTGTCGCCACTTAATGCGTTTAAAAAGCTCTTTGTCCCGCTTTTTGCAATCGTGCCTAGATTTTCGACTAGCTCTTTTTCACTCATACCGATGCCATTGTCCTCAACGCTCAAAACGCCCTTTTTTTCATCGAAATTTATCGTAATTTGGGGCTTAAACTCAATGTTTTTAAACTTCTCATCGCTAAGCGTCAAGTAGTTTAGCTTATCAAGCGCGTCAGAGGCGTTGCTGATGAGTTCGCGTAAAAAAATCTCTTTGTTTGAATACAAAGAGTTTATCATCAAGTCCAATAACTGCGTGATTTCCGTTTGAAATGAATGTTTTTTGCTCATATTTGCTCCTTAATTTTAAAAAATACTTAGCAAATATAGCATAGTTTTGATAAAAAATCAAAAAGTTGATAGCAATCTTATAAACTTACTTGCGTTTAGCAATATAAATTTATTTAAGTCAAATCGCCTTAATTTATCCCTAACATTCTGCCCGTGCGTTAAGATTCGCCTTGTATGAATCGCCTTTGTTTAAATCTTTTAGCAGTTGAAGCTGCATATTTTTTAACTCTAACGCCAAAATTTTCAGCTTTGAAAATTCGTCTTTTTTGTTTGTGGATTTGGATTGCGCCTTCGCATTTGCCTTTGAATCTGTCCTTTGCATAGTTTCCCTTTGTGAAATAAAATTAAAAACGCAATTATATTGTTTTAATCTTAATTTTTTCTTAAAATATACTAAAAAGATTATATTATTTTCTTAAAATATAATCAAAAGGGTATAATTTTCGTTAAATTAGGAATATTTTTTGCTGATATGCTTTTCAATGGAAACGCTAGGCGCAAAAGAGTTAAAAATATTGTTAGCACGGGCAAATTTGAGCAAAAAAGAGTTCGCCGAAATGATTGGCATAAGTCAGCAAAGCGTGAATAATTGGGGTTCAAGCAAAAATGTGCCATATTGGGTGAAAAGCTACTTGCAAAACTACATAAAACTGCGCCAATACGAAGCGATTCGCGCCAAAATCGAAGAGCTTGGGATTTTAGATGGGGTGTGATTTTGCGCTAGATTTGTGCGAAGATTCTGCGAAATTTAGGGCAGATTCTGCGATTTTCGTGTGATTCGCAGAATCTGCTTTTTGTTCCCCCTCCCTTGCGGAGGGGGATTAAGGGGGTGGGTATAATTTTAAGATTCTGTAAAATTCGCAGAATCTCACACAAAAAAATCTCACAAAACCTCAAAATTTTCTCCAAAAAATCCAAAACCACCCAAAAATCATTACTAAAAGTTACAAAAATCGTTTTTTTTTTTTTTATTTTGCAAAATTTATTTTGTATTTACTAACTATTTGTCAAAATTCACTCGTTTCATCAAAATTTAATTTTCAGGAGGTTCAAAATGAAACGAAGTGGTTTTAGTATGATTGAGTTAGTATTTGTTATCGTAATACTTGGCGTTTTGGCGGCGGTGGCGGTGCCACGATTTGTCGCAACTAGGACAGATGCGCAGGTAGCAACTGCGAGAAGCGACTTGGCAAGCGCACAAAAGGCGATTGTGGCAAAAGTCTTTGCCGATAATATCGACCCTACGCAGAGCAAAGCACCAGACCCAAATAAACCAGTCGCAGGGCAAACTCCAAGCAAAGAGTGGGGTGATTGGATAATCGAAGTGGCAGGATTGGATGGCGCAAGGTGGAATAAGGGTGGTAATCCTATCTCTACAACAAATGCCGCTCTTTCAGTGGAGCAAGCAAACGGCATTGCGCCCATCGGTAATGTCCAAACAACTAGCGGTGGCAAAAAAGGCGACTGCGGAATGGTGCTAGGTATCAACACAAATGAAGGTATGCTGGTATTCTCGCCAAATAATATTGGTGGCGACCATGTGACAATCTCAAAAGCGACAAACTTCTGCTACGCGCTAAAAGTGTCCTTTGCAAGCTCTGGCGGTCCGGGAAATAAAATCATCCCACTTGCTTCTACAGGAACGGTTGAGTTTTAATTCTTTTTAATTCTACTTTCTCCCCCGCAAGGGGGAATCTAGTGTTCTCACCAAATAATATCGGTGGCGACCACGTGACAGTCTCAAAAGCGACAAACTTCTGCTACGCACTAAAAACATCCTTTGCAAGCTCTGGCGGTCCGGGAAATAAAATCATCCCACTTGCTTCTACGGGCACGGTTGAGTTTTAATTCTTTTTAATTCTACTTTCTCCCCCGCAAGGGGGAATTTAGATTCTGCGAAATTTGTCGCAGAATCTCTCTAAATATCCCACAATCTCTCTAAATCGCAGAATCTACAACGATAATTTCCACAAAATTATTATAAAATCCGCATTTTAATCAAATCGCAGAATCTGCTTTTATTTCTTCATTGCGAACGAGCGGAGCGAAGCAAATCTTGGATTTGAGCAAAGGAGAAGAATCTGTTTTTTTAAAGTTAATAATATTATTAACCTTAATAATTTCTTAAGGTTTTTGTAGGCATAATAGTTGAGTTATGAGTAAAAAGGACGGAGTAGGTGTAAAGGACAGGATATGAGTGTAAAAGAGCGAGTAAAATTTTCATTAGATTTGACAAAGAGTTTTTTATTTGCTCTTTTGACTGCTTTGTTTGGAATTATTGCGTTTGTTGTAATCAATATTGAAACAATTACTAAATTTCAGCTTGTAATCTCAATAATTGGTGCAGTTATAATTGCGATAATGTTTGTTTTTGCAATGCGCTATCTTGTAAAAAAATTAAATGAATTGGAGAGATTGTAATGGTTGGACTAATTGTGGCAATTTGTTTAATGCTTGTATTTGGTGGATTGATTTTATATGCGATAAATTCGTTAGATAACACGACTAATTCAAAAATAGACGATAAATCAAAAATTAAAGGGTTGTAATTGGATAGATTGGCTAATAAAAGCGATATTGAAGTTTTATGTAGGTAACGCCCAATTTATTGGGTTTATGCCATTTTTTTTGTAAATAATCGTTACATTTGCTAAAATGCCCGTAACCTATAAATTTTTCATATCTTTGCCACAAAGGGGACGGGTGTGAAGATTCTAATACTAAATGTTTGTTAGAATCGATTAGTATTTTTTTGCTACGCGCATATTTGCCCCAAAGCATAAATACAAGATTTTCGCGCTTTTCTGATAGGATTTCAATCGCTTTATTTGTAAGAGTTTCCCATCCAAAATCTTTGTGCGATAAAGATTTTTCTAACTACACTTAAAATTGCATTTAATAATAGCACTCCGCTACGCGCCCAAGCAGTTAAGTCGCCATTTTTTTGATATATTTATATTTAAATCGCGCTTGATTTCTTTAAAAAATAGTTCGCAATGACGAATTTTTTGCATTAGATTCTGCGATTCGCCATAAATTCGCAGAATCTTAATAGTTTTTTGGCGCAGATTCTGCGATTTTTGTATTTTTTTATTAGATTTGCGATTTTCGTGCGAATCGCAGAATCTCCCCAAACTTCCCACACACTCCCCAAATCAAACCCTATCCGTGTGCTTTCAGGCGATTCCACTCTCTTTGTGCCATTGTGAATTTGCTTTCAAATAGCGTATCCTCCGCACTTAAATGCGCCTTTAACTTTGCCAAGCAATCCTTACTCACATCTTCGAGCACTTGAATGACTAGCGCATCAAAAACGCTCGTATCATCGCTATACAGCGCGTTTTTAAACTCTGCGAAATATCTCTTAAAGTCCTCTTTGTCCTTTTTGTCATCAATCTCGCGCTGTTTTATCGCATTCAAAATCTCTACCAAATCCCCCTTTGTCATATCATCTAACTGCTTTTTGCTATACGCACTGCTTATTTTTTGCAAGCTAGCGATTAAGTCCTGCTTGTCCTTTGAGTGGTTAAAAAACTGCTTGTAATTTTGCTCCAAATCATCGGGCATAAATTCGCTCAAAATGTATTTTTTAAGGTTGCTGATATTGCGGATAGTTTGGGCGATTTTAGCGTCATTTAACTGCGCCAAAATATTTTTTAATAGCTCCACCTCATCGCGATTTTTCTCAATAAAAAGCATAAAGTCCGCCACCTCTTCATCGGGCATAAAATGCGTCTTTTTGCGGATTTCATCGATGATGATTTCTTGATATTGGCGGTATTTTATCTCCAAAATCAAAAGTGCCTTTTGCACCGCCTCCACTTCTAGTGCATTTGCAATGCACTCATAAATCGCGCCGTAGGGATATTCGACAAGTAGCTCATTAAAAAGTGCATAAAAGTCACTTGCCCCCTTGATTTTTGCCACAATCGCAGAATCTGCCACCTCAATCGTGCTTTGGACGCTCTTAAAATTATGTGAAATAAAGTTTTTGCTCCACTCAATCGTTGCCTTTTTAAACTCGCCTTCTAACTGCGAATCGCTTAATTTCTCAATGTGATTCAGCCCGTGCGCCCTTAACTGCGCTAGTAAAATCTCTCTTCTAGTCACGCACGCCCCCATTTAGCGCACTCCACACTTTTAGCATATCGATGTGCGCGCTAAAATTATGACAGCGAATAATATCTGCGCCGTTATCAAGGGCGATTTGGTGTAATGCAAGCGTGCCAAAAAGGCGATTTTGCGTCTCTTGCTCTGTAAGTGCGCCAATCGTGCGCTTCATACTCGCCCCCACAAGTAGCGCACAACCAAAATGGCGAAAATGCGCTAGATTGCGCGTTAGCGTGATATTTTCGCTGTCAGTTTTACCAAATCCAAATCCAAAATCCAAAATTATCTGCTCTTTTTTTATGCCGAATCTATAAAGCGATTCAAGCTTTTGGGCGAAAAAATCATCGACTGCGTGAATGATATTTTGCGAATCTTTGGGCGGATAAATCCAGCTGTTGTGCATAAGCACAATTTTTTTATCGCTATTTTGCGCGAGTGTCGCAAGGCGCATATCGCGCAGTCCCTCGATGTCATTTATAATGCTAAACCCGCGATTTAGCGCGAATTCTACGCATTCAAAGTTATAGCTATCAAGCGAAAAGTCCGCCCTTTGCGTGAATCCCGCGCTAAAAATGGCGTCTAGTGGCTCTTTTAGTCGCTCTAACTCGACTTTGCCATCCACTCGCTCCGCGCCCGGGCGAGATGAAACCGCGCCGATGTCGATAATCGCCACGCCTTGCGAAATCATCGCTTCGATTTTTTGTAGGATTTTATCGATGTTTTTTAGGCGAGATTCTGCGAAAAATGAGTCGTCATTGATGTTTATGATACCCATAATTTGCGCTAGATTCGGCGGATTTGCGATATTTACATTGTCATTCTGAGTGAGTGAAACGAGCGAAGAATCTCTATTTTTTTGAGATATTTCGCTTCGCTCAATATGACAAAAATGGGAGTCAATATGACAATTTGCGCTAGATTCTGCGTTTTTTATTTGAATCGCAGAATCTGTGTTATTTTCCGTCATTGCGAGATTTTGCGTAGCAAAATCGTGGCAATCCAAATTATTATTTTTTTTGGATTGCTTCGTTGCACTCGCTTCGCTTCGTGCGCCTCGCAATGACGAATCTATTTTAGATTCTGCGTTTTTGGGCGAGATTCTGCGATTCGTAGAATCTAAATGTTCTTGCAAAATTTCGCCTATTTTTTTTAGTCCAAATGGTTGAATCGCGCATTTTTTTACTAACTTTTCTAATTGATGGTGCGTGGCAATCAAAATGCCATCATAGCACCCGCCTTCGCCTAAAATCAGCTCTTTTGGCGTGATGAAATCGCCCCCCACGCTAATTGCCTCTTGCTTTAAAATTAGCGCGGTTGAAACGCCCAAATCGCTGATTTTAAAATAAAACACCCTGCCCTTTTTCGCCCCGCAGAATCGGGCAAATTTTGTCGCACCAATGCCCCCAAAGTCCAAAAATTTCATCCGCCAAATAAACATTTTCGCACTCCAAATTTAAAATTTTTGATTTTTATACACGCGAAGCAACGCGATAAAAAACGCACTCAAAGTCGGTCCAATAATCACTCCCCAAAATCCAAAACTCGCCATCCCCGCCAAAATGGCGATGAAAATTATCATTTCGTTGATTTTCACGGGCTCTTTTAGGGCGAAGTTATTCACAACGCCGATGATTAGCGGTTTTATCACATTATCAATCACAAATCCAATAAATATCATCGAGTAAAGTGCCACAAAAATCGCACTTTTCACTTCGCCCAAATAATACAAATACAGCGCAAAGGGCAGCCACACGATTGCCCCGCCGACAAGTGGCACGATTGACGCCAAACCATAAGCCACGCCAAAAAGCACTCCGCTAAATCCCAAAATACCCGCCACCACGCCAAAACTTAGTCCTTGCAAAATCATCGAAATGATACTTGTGAAAAATACGACTTTTAGCACGCCACCTGTTTCGCTCAAAATCTCAACGCTTGTTTTCTTGCTAAATGGGACAATATCGATGATGTAGTCGCGAATCACAACGCCGTAGTAGTAAAATAAATACAAAAAGATTAGGATAAATCCCAAATCTATGAAAAATTTCACACTTGCCTTGCCAAAAGTCGCACTTAAATTTACCGCGTAGCTCACGCCTTCGCTGATGTTTATGGACTTTATCGCTTCGATTGTGCGCTCTTTTAGGGCGTCTGGGAGATTTTGCAAAAGGGCGATTGCCTTTTCTTGCGTGTCTTTTATGAAGTTTGTAAGGGCGTTTAAATCGATACTTTTAATCTCGTGTAAAATCTCGCTCCCCACGACAAAAAGCGGGATTACAAAAATCGCTAAAAAAATAAATACGGCAAAAAATGATGAGAGAAAATTATATCGCACAAATCTATCGATGTATTTTTTTAGTCCAAAACTCGCAATGCAAAGCAACGCGGCGATTGTGAGATTCATCAAAAAGGGTTTATAAAGATATAAAATGCCATAAAGCGTAGCAAAAAAGATGATAAAAAAGAAGTATTTTGGCTTCATTTGCGTCCCTTAATGTGCGAATATCAATGTGCAAATATCGCAGAATCTAATGCGAAATTTTAAATATCACGCTAGTCGCTTGATAATTTCATCAACCATCAGTATATCTTGCTTGGAAAGCTTCTTTCGCTGTTTTTTGTAGCGATTTGAAAAATCGATTTTGTATTTACTCATTGATTTTAACCAAATATTCCTCAAAGTCCTTGCAGTGAGTTACTTCGCCTCTCTCTACCTCAGCAATCGCCTCCAAAAGCTCATTGCTAGGCTCGTAATTGTAGGATTTGCAAATGGGGCATTCGCTAGATTCGTTGCAAAATTCGGCTGTGAGTGTGGCATTTGTCCCCTCCGCAAGTCCCTTAAACGCGCTTAAATATTCCTCTTTGACATTTTTTATAATCAGTGTCATCCTATACCTCCACAAAGTTTCAAAAATCTCGGCATTATAGCATAATTTGCAAATCTAACTCTTACAGATTTGCACCCTAAAACAGCTCTTTAAATGCCATTTCTAGCAAATCATAGCTCTTTTTTGTGGCTACGCGTCCGCGTGCTGTGCGCTCGATATAGCCATTTGCAAGTAAATACGGCTCGATTATGTCCTCAATCGTGCGCTCATCTTCGCTTAACGCCGCAGCAATGGTATTTAGCCCCAAAGCGCGTCCATTTGCATTACATAGTAAGCGCAAAAACGCCAAATCTAACTCATCAAAGCCCCGCTCATCGACTCCAAGCTCATTTAGAGCCTCAATGGTGCGCTTTATTTCGATTGTGGATTCGTTGTTGAACTCCGCAAAGTCGCGGATTCGCTTCAAAAGTCGCAGTGCCACGCGTGGCGTCCCGCGCGAACGCTTTGCGATTTCTACCGCCGAATCCTCTGTGCAAATCTTATTTAGCTTTTTACTTGCTAGTCGCACGATTTGCGCTAGTTCAGCGACTTCATAAAACTGCATTCTAAAATTTATGCCAAATCTATCACGCAGTGGATTACTAAGCATTCCTGCGCGGGTAGTTGCGCCAATTAGCGTAAAATTCTCAATGTCGATTTTTATCGTTTGTGCCGAAGGTCCCGAGCCTATGATAATATCAAGCCTAAAATCCTCCATCGCCGAATACAATATTTCCTCAATCGCTGAGCTTAGGCGGTGAATCTCATCGATAAACAAAATATCGCCTTTGCTAAGATTCGTAAGAATCGCCGCCAAATCGCCACTTTTTTCAATCATCGGCGCGGAGGTTACCTTGATATTTGCGCCCATTTCATTAGCAATCACATACGCCAAAGTCGTTTTGCCAAGCCCCGGCGGTCCAAAAAGCAAAATATGGTCTAACGCCTCACCACGCTTTTTTGCGGCGTTTATAGAAATGTGGAGATTTTTTTTGATATTTTCCTGCCCGATATACTCGCTAAATTTTGCGGGGCGTAAGCTAGTTTCGTCCTTTTCCTCAAAGCTCACGCGCTCAATCTCTACTAATCGCTCCAAAGTTGCAAATCTCCGTCATTTTTTTAAATTTTAGGCGCGATTGTAGCGAATTTTGGATTAAAATAATGCAGATTCTGCGATTTCGCAGACAAATCAAGCATTTTTACGCCTTAACTTTATTTTAACAAAATAATATTACAATGCGTTTTTATTAAATTTGAAAGGATTGACAATGAAAAAAATAATGGCAGTTTTGGTGCTTTTTGGCATTAGTTTGAGCGTAAATGCCGCTAGTTTTGAGGACAATCTCACGAAACTCATCGAAAAGCAAACGCAAACACAGGTAAAAATCGTAAGCAAAAGCGACTTAAAATCAAGCAAAGATTTGAAATTTGTAATTATCGAATTAGACGGCAGCAAACAGCAAATCCCGCTATTTGCGACAAAAAACGGCGATATGATTATCGGACTATCAAACATATTTCTTACAAACATAAAGGGCGATGAGGACATCATCAGCAAAAAAGTCGCAGAGATTGAAGCGCACAACGAAAGCGCGCAAAGCATCGTAGTAGGCGAGCTCATCAAGCAACTCAAACCCGAGCAGTTCATCACACTCAAATCAAAGGCGAAAAACGCGCCCACGACTTTCATCATCGCAGACCCGAACTGCGGATATTGCAAAGAGGAATTCCGCAAAATCGATGAGCGACTAAAAACGCAAAATGTAAATATGGTGATGGTGGGCATTTTGGGCGAAGATTCGCTGAAAAAGGCGGCGTGGGTGGTTAGCAAAGTCAAATCCGCCGATACCGAAAGGACAAAGTTAAACGCGCTAAAAGAAGTCTTTTCAAACAACTTCAAAGCACCTAAAAACATCGACACAACCGCAGTGAAAGGCACTTCGGAGTTTTTATTCAAAAGTGGCGCAATTCGTGGCGTGCCATATATTTATGAAGTTAAATAAATAAGTTTGCAGATTCTGCGATTTTTTCTCCGTCATTGCGAGGCAGTTTGAGTGAAGCGAAAACAACGAAGCGTCTGTGCGAAGCACCGACCCACACTTGCAAATCCATAAAAAAAATAAAAGAATAGATTGCCACGATTTGGCGTTGCCAAATCTCGCAATGACGGAAACAAATCGCAGATTCTGCGATTTCGCACAAAAATTTTATAAATTTTGCAGAATCTAAACGCATTTTTGCTACAATCGCAATTTTTGATTTTATATTTCAAGGATTCACACAAATGAGACTTACAGCAAAACCTTATAAATCCCCCCCCCCCGAGTTAAAAATCCATTTAGCATAAAAACGCACAAGGCAAAAATCAGCATTTTTCTTTTGCTAAATGCGCTAAATGCGACTTTTTCGCAGAATCTAAATGCGGTTGAACTCTCCACCCTTTGCAAAGACTCATCCGCACCCTGCGTCATCTCTACGCCTTATCAAAATATCGCAAATCACGCCAAAGTCACCACAAAATACATCAACATAAAGTCCGCCACAATAGGCGATTTCATCAACTACGGCGAGATTGTTAGCACTTCGACTTATGGCATTTCAATTTTTCCCCCTTTTTTTTTAAATTTTTTTGGGGTGTCACCACCACCTACCCGCAATCAATCGTGCTTGGTAACAACGGCGAAAGTGCCAAAATAGGGCATTTTGCAAACTACGGCAAAATCACAAGTGGCATAGTCATCGAAAATGGCAGCATCGACACTATCGCAAACTACGACACTATGGGCGGGTTATACAGCAAAACAAGCGGATTTAGCGTAGTTATGGAGAACTACGGCACGATAAATATTTATGATTACAACGACAAAAAGGCGCATTTTGCGGGCAGTAGCGCGGGTTATATGACGCTTATAATAAAAAAATATGCGATGAAAATAGATGAAGGGGCGAACACATTTAATGCTTTTAGTGGCGAGGCGAAGGATAACTCGCATATCGTGCTAAAAGACGCCACTGCAACATTCGCCGATGGCGGGAAGTTGATTTTGGATTTTGGCGAAAATTTTGAGTTAGGAAGTGCGTATAGTTTGGATAAACTTGTGGTAAATAGCGATGGCAAAAATGCGCTTCCTGTGGATATTTCTCGCTTAATCTCAAAAAATGACATTTTTGAAATCTCGCAAAGTGGCAATAAATTTTTCGTCTCTCCAAAACCGCAAAATAGCGCAGTTGCACGACTTTACAGCGCAAATATCCGCACGATGAATAATTTTTCGATGATGACTAATGCGATAATTTTCCCACGAAAATCCGCAGAATCTAATACAAAATCGCAAGTAGATTCTGCGAATCAAAAACTCTCCCCCTCCCTTGCAAGTGGGGATTTACTCGAATCCTCCCCCTCCCTTGCGGAGGGGGATTTAGGGGGTGGGTTAAATCTCGCAGATTCTGCCCCCAAAATCGCAGAATCTACCGCAGAATCTAACACCAAAAACTACCACTTCATTTTCACCCCATTCGTAAATCACAACTCTTTCGCACAGGCAGGAAACTACGCACTAAGCGGATTTGATTATGGTTTCATCACCGCTTTTAGCGTGACACTCGCAGAATCGCACACACTTGGCGCACACTTCGCCCTAACCTACGGCACATTACGCGACAAGCACGATAAAGATTTGCAAATCAAAAACCTAAATTTATTCGGCGGACTGCACTACAAAATCGACTTGCCTTTTGCGCTATTTTTAAAGGCACGCGGGGACTTCTACCACTTCTCAAACGACTTAAAAACGCAATTTTTGGATAGCGTAAAACCGCAAAATTTGGGATTTGGATTTAGCACAAGTTTTGGCAAAACCTTTGATTTTCTCACAGGCGGGGCGTTATCAATCGAAGCAGGATTTGACTACAAGGCACTCAAATCGCAGGAAATCAAAGCAGATTCTGCGATTTATCAAAACGCCCTTTTTAACCTAATCTACGGCGATTTGGGCGTTTTTTACGCGAATTATTTCAGCGGATTTGGGATAAACTTTGGCGCGGGAGCGAAGTTCAATCTCGCCCCAAAACTCGCCAAAAGCAAAGTGTTAGTGCGGAGCAAAAACTTCGATTTTGCCATTGATGGCGACAAAATTTTAGGTTACGCAAACGCGGGAATTTCGTATCTTTTGGAAGCGCGAAACTTCGATATGGAGTTTGGATTGCAGTATTTTGGTGGATTTGGCGACAAGGGAATCTCAAACGGCGGCGGATTTGAATGGCGCGTGCTTTGGTAGGGTGTCGTCTCGTGCGCGTATTCGCGGGAGTTTGAAAAATCCTCGCTCGATGGACGAATTAGTCCTATCTTCGCTCGAATTTTTCGGCACAACCCACGAATCCATCGCACGATACTTCCGCACAGGACGCTTTTTTTTGGTTAATTTTGCTGACGCAAAATCGCCATTACTTCGATTGTTTTAAAAGACAAAAATCGCAGAATCTTGCACGAAATTTGCAGAATCTAGTGTGTTTTTTATTATTAGCGCGAAGCAATGAATCTAAAAAAAATTTGTCATTGCGAGAAAATACGTAGCATTTTCGTGGCAATCCACAACAAAATCAATCGTGCGACAGCACCAAAACTCGCCCGCTTCGTGGTGCAAAAAATCGGGAGCAAACGAGCAGTAGTGCGAGTGCCGATTTTTTGCTAGAAGCGGATTAAGCGAGGCTCTCCCCCTAAAAGCGCAAAGCGTGAGCTTTTGGGGACACAATTTAATAGTCGGGGGGAGCGGGAGCGGGGTGCAGCCCTTTTGCGAGAAGAATCTAGCGAATCAAAATCAAAAAATAGCGCAGATTCTGCGATTCACACAAAAAACGCAAAATCTATGCGAGAATCGCAGAATCTAAAAAGAGATTCTTCGCTCACTTCGTTCGCTCAAAATGACAATTTGATTTGGATTGCCACACTCGCTTCGCTCGTTCGCAATGACGACTTTTTTGGATTGCCACGATTTGACTTCGTCAAATCTCGCAATGACGAAATTCGCAATATCTCACAGCCCTTGCATCATTATCGCTATTAGCGATTCGACTTCGCCTTCACTTAAAAACGCGCTTTTGTTATTTGTCAAAAAATCAAAAAATCGCCCCTTTTCTATCTCAAAATCGCTATTTATGCAATGTGAATGTGCGCTTAAAAATCCCCGTGCCACGCGAATCTTTTCACCCAAAACTTCATCGCAAATAAAGCAACTATCATTAAGCCCTTTGCGCCCCTCATTTTCCAAAATAAGCGCGTATAAATCAAGCAATGCGCGGTTTGGGCTTTGACGCGCCATAATCACAAGTGCGCGATTTAGCAGCTCAAAATAAAAATTTGAAATTTCCTCCGTGCCGTTTAAATGCCTATCCAAAAGGCGCATAAAGCCCTGAAAATAGCGCATTTTGTGATAGTCGCCCTCCCATTCAAAGCCAAGCTGAGTGATTGCGCGGAGGCGTGGCATAAAAATCCCGCTGTAATCGACTTCAAAGTCGATTTTGCGCCCGATTTGAATTATGCTATGCCGAATCCCATAAAATCGATAAAGCGTTAAAAAGTGGCTGTGCGTGATGACATTGACAATAATATCTTCGTTTTTTAGTTTGCGAATCCCGCTGATAAATCCCTGCATTTTGCCCCGAATCTTAAAGATTTTTGATTATAATTGCAAAATTTTAGCTAGATTCACATAAAAAGGTAGGCAAAATGAGAAATTTTATAGAGGCTACGCTAAATGCGGGGCTACAAATCGCGCTAAATCTAAATAGTGGCAAAGCGGAGTTGTTTGCTAAACATTCGCGCGGTGCGGGTGGCGATATAAGCATTGGTGCGGATTTGCTAAGTGAGGGGATTTTGGTTGAGAGTTTGAGTGCGTTTGGCAACATTGACAGCGAGGAAGCGGGATTTATCGACAATGGCAAGGATTGCACGATTATAATCGACCCGCTTGATGGAAGCGATAATTTTCTCTCACAAATCCCATATTACGGCGCAAGTGTGGCAATGCGCGATGAAAATGGCGTAAGCGTGATAGGAATCATTATGAATTTTTGCAATTTAAGCGCGGTGGTGCATTTTAGTGGGCAAAATTTTTATGGAAATTTGGCGCAGGAATTTGAATCATTTAGCAAAATAGCCCCAAACAATCCCGCAAAATGTGGCATTTTTGAGGGTGCGTATAGAAATCCGCACATTTGCAAAATCTTAAATGAAAATAATATCAAATTTCGCGCTACGGGCGCACTTGCGCTATCTTTGGGATTAAGCGAAAAAGTAAATTTTGTGCTTTTTGATGGCAAAAAACGGCATTATGACTATGAAGCGGGATTTTTAATCGCTAAAAATCTGCATAAAATTGAAAAGCAAAATTTGGTGCTTATAAGCAAAGATAAACAAATCTTTGATACAATCGCAAAGATTTTTTTCTAAAATTGTGATTTTAGGAGGACAAAATGGCATTTTTCAAGCGTGGCAATAGTGGCAAAGCCACAAAAGATGGCGAAATCAAAGACGCCCCAAAAGACACTCAAACGCAATGGATAAAGTGCAATCTCTGCGGTGCGCTAATGTATTACAAAGAAGTTTTGGCGCAAAATTCTGTATGTCCAAAATGCAATTATCATTTTCGCATTTCTGCAAATGAGCGAATCAAACTGCTTTTTGATGAGGGTAGCGCGAAAGAATGCGATAGAAATCTCTCCCCCATTGACCCGCTAAATTTCGTAGATAAAAAGAGCTACAAACAGCGCGTGGAGGATTATAGCAAAAAAAGTGGTGGGCGCAAAAGCTCAGCTATCGCATTAGAAGCAAAAATCAACAAAACTCCGATTCAAGCCGTAATCTTTGACTTTGAATTTATGGGCGGGAGTTTGGCAAGTGTGGAGGGCGAAAAAATCACCCGCGCCATAAATCGCGCTATCGAAAAAAATCAAGCCCTAATTATATGCAGCGCAAGTGGTGGGGCGCGAATGCAAGAGAGCACATTTTCGCTAATGCAGATGGCAAAGACAAGCGCGGCTTTGCAAAGACTAGCCGAACACAAACTGCCCTATATCTCCGTGCTAACCGACCCGACAATGGGCGGCGTTAGTGCTAGTTTTGCCTTTTTGGGCGATATAATCATCGCTGAGCCCGGTGCTACGATAGGATTCGCAGGGGCGCGAGTGATAAAGCAAACCATTGGCGAGGATTTGCCAAAAGGCTTTCAAACGGCGGAATTTCTGCTTCAACACGGGCTAATTGATATGGTGGTGCATAGGGGCGAGTTGAAAAAAACCATTAGCGATTTATTAGGAATGCTATTTTATGAAAATAAAAATCTACACGATAAGCAAAAAAGCTCATAACTGCGGGGATTACGAGAAAATGTTAAAATCTTTTGGCGTGGATTTGGAAGTGGTAAATATAATGAATACAAAAATCTTAGGCGCACAAAAGATTTCGCCTGATTCAGCGCGCGAATCTTATAGCGCGGAATTGATGCGATTTGTAGCGACAGATTCGGCGAATTTTGCGTTAGATTGCAAAGGCAAAGAATTAGATTCGATAGGATTTAGCGAAGTTTTGCAAAACTGCGGGACAAACAAAATGAATTTTTTTGTGGGCGGTGCTTATGGATTTGCAAAAGATTTTTTAAGCAAAACGCAGAATCTATCGCTAAGCAAACTAACTTTTAGCCACAAAATCGTGCCCTTAATTTTATGTGAGCAGATTTATCGCGCATTTTGCATTGCCAATCGCCACCCCTATCACAAATAAAATGGAGCAAATTATGAGCGATATTGAAAAATTTAAAGAAAAATTAGAGCATTTAAAAGCGCAAAACATTAGCAACCTCCGCGCCACAAGTGAGAATCTAAACTCACTAAACGCGCTAAATCAAAGCGAGGAAGCAGAGCTAGGAAGCGTGATGAGTATCGCAAAAATCGATGAAAATCTTTTTAGCGCAAGAAATGGCGAGTTAGCCGAAATCAATCACGCATTAGACAAAATCAAACTTGGCACTTATGGGATTTGCGAAATGTGTGGCGAGGCGATTCACAAGGAACGCTTGGAAGTAAAGCCCTTTGCGCGATTTTGCATAAAATGCCGAGAGATTTTTGAAAAACAAAGCAAAAGGAATAAATGATGGTTTTGAAATATTACATTATCACAATGATGGTTTTAGGCGCGCTACTAGGCATTTATGCCTATACTTTAAGTCACGAGACATTTTTGTGGAGCGTGCCTTTTAGCAATGATGCGCTAGATTTGCCTGTGGCGGTGTATATCGCGATGATTTTTTATGGCGTTTTTGCGGTGAGCTTAGTTGCGATTATCGCTGATAGAATGGGCGCATTCATCGAGCAAAACGCGCTAAAAACGGATAAAAAAACGCTTATAAAAAAGCTAAAAAATAAAATAATCCACCGAATCGATGATAAATTAAACCTAAAAACAGATATTTTCAAAGACATTGGCAATATCATCGATAGCGTGGAGCTCACACCGCACCCACACGCAACTTGCGCAAATAATGACATTAAGAAGCTTTTGGCGATGTATGAAAACCTGCAAAATGGCGAGGAAATCGATGTGCATAAGTTTAATATCCCGCAAACTAGCCCACTTTTCACGCTAAATGTCAAAAATAGCATTGCAAAAAATTACAAAAACGGACTGCCGATTCTAAAAAACAAAAATTACATTTATGAGCTAAAAAAATGCGCGTTTTTGGCGTTGCTAAACAATGCCGATTCAAAGGAAATCGAAAAATATAAGGATTCGATAAGCTATGATAGAGAGATTAGCCTAGCGGTGTTTGAGGCGTATTTGGCGGGGAAAATCGAGCTAAATTTGAGCGAATTTGCCACTATTTGCAAAAATGCGAAGTTTAGCAAAGATGATTATTTGGCGTGTGCGAAAAATATGAAGCGCAAACATAGCCCAAATGAGTGGATTCGCCTATTTGAATATTTGGCAGACAATGATGACAGCGCGGAGGAAGCGTATCTTTTTGTGCTTTTGGATTTGGAAATGTTGCAAGAAGCAAAAAATCGCCTAAAAGCGCAACCAAGCTATGAGCATCTCAATGTCCGTGCGTATTTGGATTTAAAGGGTGCGGGGAAGTCTTACCCTACGGAGCTGTTTTTTAGGTAGATTCTGCGAAATTTCGTAGGAAAACGCAGAATCTAGTGCGAAAAAATATTAGATTCTGCGAAAGGTAACAAAGACGCAGAATCTGCGACTGATTTGTCATTGCGAGATTCTGCGTTTTACGCAGAATCGTGGCAATCCAAAAAAAAGATTTGTGGATTGCCACACTCGCTTCGCTCGTTCGCAATGACGGATAAAAATTGCAATTTTGAGCGAGCGAAACGAGCAAAAAACTCTTTTTGGATTCTGCGATTTGCTCCCTGCGGAGGATTTTCTATTTATTCCCCCTCCCTTGCGGAGGGGGATTAGGGGGTGGGTAAAAAATCATAGATTCTGCGAAAGGCACGAATTGTAAATGTTTCGTCATTGCGAGGCGAATCGTAGATTTGCCGAAGCAATCCAAAAACCAAAGCGAATCGCACCCCGCTCGTCATTGCGAGAAAATCCGCAAGATTTTCGTGGCAATCCAAATCACGCGAATCTAAAAGATAAATAAAAATCAATGTCCCAAAAGCGAATCGATAAATTATTTTAGAAATTAACCACAGATTCATTTAAAGTCCGCGTTTCTCGCAAGTTTCACAAGTCCTAAATAGATTGCTTCGTTGCACTCGCTTCGCTTCGTGCGCCTCGCAATGACAAAAAAGCACACATTCGCAGAATCTAGCTCAAAAAGCCAAGTGATTTTGCACCATCAAAGCTTGATTCCATCTCTTTTTTGATTTCGGCGACAAAGTCAGATTCTGCGAAAATTGGCTTTGGCTTTGTGGCGACTTTGTAGGCGGTATTTTTAATCACAATCTTTATTTGTCCGCCTGTGAGTGCGTATTTTGCCAAATTTTTCACGCTAAATCCACTTTCATAGATAGCATTTGAATCTCCAGCACATTTAAGATTTTTTGGCGATTTTTTTGGCAAAAGTTTATTCCAAATCCGCACCCTTTGCGCAAAATCTGGCTTTAAAAATTCTATTTTGTAGTTAAATCGCCTAGAAAACGCCGCGTCAATGTTATCGATAAGATTTGTCGTAGCAATCAAAATCCCATCAAATTTCTCAATCTGCTCCAAAAAAATATTTTGCATTTGATTATACATTTTATCCACGCTACTGCCACCCGCACCGCGTTGCCCCAAAAATTGGTCGGCTTCATCAAGCAACAAAATCGCATCTTTTTTCAAATCCCGCGTGATATTATTGAAGCTATCAAAGATTTTTCGCACATTTTTTTCGCTTTCACCCACATACATTGATAGAATTTTAGAGCAATCCAAACTCAAAATGGGCTTTTTTAGCGCGTTGCCTAGCGCATACGCCGTAATCGTTTTGCCCGTGCCAGAGTGCCCATAAAAGATAATCTTTGCGTCAATCCCCCGCGCCCTATCCTTTATGCCCCAGCTTTTTAGCAGATTTATCACACGCGAATCAAGCTGTTGAATGAGTAGATTTAACCGCTCTTGCGTTTGATTTGGCAAAATGATATTTTTTAAGTCGATTTTTTTATCCACTAACTCAAAAATCTCTTGATTTTTTAGCACCGAATCTAGCGGGATTGATTGTAGATTCTGCGGAGAGACAATGCTTGAAAAGACATCAGGCGGGATAAAAAAGCTCTTTTTAAACGAGCTAAAAAAGTCATCATAGTCAATTAGCCCATTTTGCAAGAGCGTCCCGCCATCATCAAAAATACATTTATTGCGAATCTTACTCATCTCATCTTCGCTTATTAGCTCCAAAAGTGCGTCCATCTCGCGGATTTTCTCATTTTCGGCGTGGTATTCTTCTTTTGCGAGTGCGAAAAATATAATTTTTTCATTCTCATTTAGCGCGTTTGCTCTTATGAAATCTACTACATTTAGCTTTTTGCGAGTTAGCTTTAATCGCTTTTTGATTCGCACTACAAGGGCATTTAGCTGATTTTTATTTTCTTTGTAAATATTTGTATTTTGCTTTTTGATTCTGCGTAAAAATGCAAGTTTTTTGAGAATCTCAATGCGACTAAATTCATCTTTCAAATACGCAAAATCATCGCTATACGCGCTTAATTTTGGCATTTTAAAGTCGCTTTTGCCATTTTCTAGCATTTTTAAAAAGTAAGGCGATAGCGCAATATAGCTATTTAGAAGCTCTAATAGCGTGATTTCGCCACTTTCATTGATTAAATAAACTAGCTCCAAATTTAGAAGCGATTTGATATGGCAAATGTAGTTTGTCGCCTCCACGCCCTTTTTGCCAAAGACGCTCTCAATCACGCCTGCCACCAAAAAATTATTTTGATTTTCTAGCAATTCTTTTGCCAAAAATTGCAAGATTCTGCCCTGCGGTAGGGAGCAATCAAGCGTTTTAAAAAAGCGATTTTGCGAGAGATTTTTTGCATTTATAAAAGTCGTGTAATTTTTCATTTGGCGCACTCTTTTTTGAAATTTAGATAAAATTTTAGCAAAATTTAAATTTATTAAGGACTTAAATGGACTTTTTTGCCCCGCTTGTGCAAAGCGATGAGTTAGAGTGGATTCGCAATGATATAATTTTGGATAGAGATAGTTTGTATTTTGATTTTAGCGCGAGTGGCTTAGAATCGCGTGTGGTGGCAAATCGTATGCAAAGCATTTTGGGGCGATATGCAAACACACATTCGGCAAATTCGCGCAATGCAAATTTTATCAGCGAACTTTACAAAAGCGCAAAGATTCGCCTAAAAGAGCTTTTGGGTTTGGGGGAGGATTTTTTCATTATCCCAAGCGGATATGGCGCAAGTGGCGCGATGAAAAAATATCAAGAAATAAAAGGGCTTTATTTATCGCCAAAATTACGCGCGATTTTGGGTGAATCTCTTAATTGTGCGCCAAAAAAGCGCGTGTTAGTGGGCGGATATGAGCATCATTCAAATGATATTTCTTTGCGTGAGGCGTTTTGTGAAGTAGTGCGAATCCCGCTTGAAAATGGCTTAATGTCGATAGATTCGATTGAATCGCTTTTAGATTCAGGGCAAATCGACTTTGCGTCCATAAATATCGCTTCAAATGTCAGCGGAATCATCGCACCTTATACACAAATATCAAACGCCTTGCGCGCCAAAAATATCGACATTGCCTTTGATTTGGCGGCTCTATCTCCGCATAGCAATGTGGATTGTAGCCTTTTTGATAGTGCGTTTTTATCGCCACACAAGCTAATAGGCGGAATCGGCAGTTGCGGAATCCTTTGCATTCGTAGCCTTGAATCATCGCTCCCACCGACATTTAGCGGGGGCGGAAGTGTGAAATATGTGAGCGCAAATTCACATTATTATATCGATGATATTGAAGAGCGCGAAGATTCGGGCACACCGCCGATTTTGCCACTATTGAAGGCGGTTTTGGCATATCAATATCGCAATGAAATGGGATTAGATTTTATCAAAAAGCGCGAAAAAGTGCTGTATAATTTGCTTTTAAATGAGCTAAAACAAATCACTGGAATCACGCTCTATGGCGTGGATTTGGGGGCGGAGTATATCCCCATTTTGAGTTTTAATATAGAAGGCATCTCGCCCTATGATTTATCGTGGGAGCTATCGCATAACTATGGCATAGAAACCCGCGCGGGGTGCAGTTGTGCTGGGGTTTATGGGCATTATTTGATGGGCGCGGAGGAAATCAAAAATATCGCGCTTTTAGATTCTGGCGAAGCGATGAAACCCGCTTGGCTACGCGTTTCATTGCATTATAGCCACAATATGAATGACATTGAGATTTTTATAAACGCGCTAAAAAAGATTATAAAACGCAGAATCTAGCGGATTTTGCGATTTTTGCACTTAGATTCTGCGAATTTGGGGCAAAATTTAGGGCAAAATTTAGGATAGATTCTGCGAATCGCAGAATCTCGCACAAAAAATCCCACAATTTTCGCAGAATCTGATTTTGGATTGCTTCGCCCTTGCCTTTGGCAAGGACTCGCAATGACGAAAAAATTGCACGAGATTCTGCGATTCGCAGAATCTCAATCCGCAGGATTGGATAAAGAAACTTCGGCTTTGCCTTGTTTTGCGAACGCAGTGAAGCAACAATCGAAGTAATGGCAGTAGTGCTTTGCGTTGTTTTGGCGCGAAATTAGCGAAATAGAACTTGGGGAACACCCGAGCGAAATTTTGTGCCAAAACAACGCAAATGATTACCAAAGACACAAATTGCCAAGCCAAAAAACTCACTTCGCCCATTCTGTGGCGCGTGTTTCGCGAATTACGCTTACTTTTATTTCGCCCGGATATTGCAAAGTCGCTTCGATTTCTTTTGCGATATTTCGCGCGATGATTATTGCCTCTTTGTCATTTATCTTTTCACTCTCCGCGATGATGCGAATCTCCCGCCCCGCGTTGATTGCATAGGCTTGTTTTACGCCAAATTCATTCAATGCGATTTTTTCTAGCTCTTGCACTCGCTTTAAGAAATTTTCTAGCACCTCTCGCCTTGCGCCCGGTCGCGCACTTGATATGGCGTCTGCCGCGCAAACTGCCGCTGCTTCGATGGTTTTCGCCTCTTCGTTGCCGTGATGTGCTAAAATCGCATTTATCACCACAGGATGCTCTTTAAACTTTTTTGCCAAATCATACCCAAGCGAAATGTGATTACCGCCCATCTCTTGCGTTAGCGACTTGCCGATGTCGTGCAAAAGCCCCGCCCTTTTGGCAAGTGCTGAATCGCCATCCAACTCACTTGCGATTAGCCCCGATAAATGCGCAACTTCGATGGAGTGCAAAAGCGCATTTTGCCCAAAACTCGCGCGGTATTTCATCTTGCCGATTAGCTTTTTTAGCTCTACATTCATATATCCTAGCCCTAAATCAAGCACCACACTCTCGCCCTCGCTTAAAATCGTCTGCTCCATTTCGCTCTCGCATTTTTTATAAACCTCTTCGATTTTTGCGGGGTGGATACGCCCATCTTCAATCAGCACATTTATCGTTTTTAGCGCGATGGCACGGCGATAGAGATTAAAGCTACTTAAAACTATCGTATTTGGCGTATCGTCAATCAGCACATCAACGCCTGTAATCATTTCAAGCGAACGGATATTGCGCCCGTCTTTGCCGATGATTCGCCCTTTCATCTCGTCATCTGGCAAATGCACGACATTTATGAGATTTTCCGCACTATACTCCCCTGCGTAGCGCGAAGTGGCAAGTGCGATGATATAATTTGCCCTGCGCTTGGCGTCCTCTTTTGCCTCTTGCTCATATCGGCGAATCAAATTTGCCTTTTCTTTTTTGAGATTTTCCTCTAATTCATTTAGCAAAATCGCCTTTGCCTCGTCCTTTGAGAGTGCTGTGTAGTTTGAGAGTGTGTCAATTAGCTCATTTTGCTTCTCAAATAACCGCTCTTTTGCTGAATCTAAAAAGATTTGCGATTGCAAGATTGCGTTTTTTTGCGCATTTAGCGCGCTTCGCTCATCATCTAATTTGCTTATTTTCTGCGCTAAAAATAGCTCTCTTTTCTCTAAATCAAGCGACTTTTCTTGCAAATCTCTTTTTAGCTTTTTGCTTTCATTTTCATACTTTCGCACTAACTCGATTTCTTGCTCTTTTAGCTTTATTTGCCCGTTGTTGAAGTTGATTTCCGCTTCTTTTTCAATCGCATTTGCTTTGATTTTTGCTTGTTCTATGGCGAGATTCTGCGATTTTGTGTAGAATCTTTTTGTTAGATAAAACGACAGGGCGACTGAAACGCCCACGCAAAGTCCAATTATCAAAAAAATCATATTTTTTACCTTTACTTGCGATTATAAAATCGCCTTTAATATCGTGCCACTCGCTAATTTTGGCATTTGATAAATGTAAGATTCTGCTTACAAAAATTATATTTTTTGGATTGTATTTAGCGCAGAATCTATCATACATTCCTTTGCCAAATCCAATGCGTCTAGCTTCGCAATCTGCGCCCAAAATCGGGATAATCGCAATGTCAATTTTTCGCGCAAAATGCGAATTTCTCGCTTCTAAAATATTAAATTTATTTCTCGCCAAAGGCAAGCGAAACGGCACTATTTTAAAAATCTTATTTGCATTTTTGCCATCTTTCAAAACAAATGGCAGAAATATTTTAATATTTTTTTGCTTTTTTAAATCAAAAATGAGCGAAAAAATATTTGCCTCCAAATCTAGTGGCGCGTAAAGTAGGATATTTTTGGGTTTTTTTGGAGTTTTTAAAAAATATTTTGAAACGCAGAATCTATTAGAATTTATGAAATTTTTTGCGAGATTTTGCGGATTTTTTAGATTTAACGAATCGCACCGAGATTCAGCGAAATTTTGCGAATCTCGCCTAGATTCAGCATTCAAAAGCGCGATTATGATATTTTTTAAAATCATATTTATTTTTTTATCCGCAAGCATTTTATTAGGGCAGTGCGCGAGATTGCGCCGTGATAATGTGCGAAAAGATTTTTTTAACTCACTCATTTTGCAAATCCAAAAATTTTATTTGCTATAATAGCGACTTTATTTTTAAGGATTGATAAATGACAAAACTTCTATTTCTACTCGCATTTGTCGGCGTGGCGCAAATCTCTGCGTTTGAAGTGCCAAATATTCTATCGCTCACCATTTCAAAACAAGCGGATTTTGGGGCAGATTCAGCACTTAAAATCCCCGCGATGGATTTGAAAGTGGGCGAGAGTGGTATCATCACTCGTGAAATAAATGGCAATGAGTTCATCATCGCAAATGCCCTTGTGGGCGAGATAAAAGATGGATTTGCGATTGTTAGCATTAGCGAATTTAGCCAAATGCGCGAAAAATATCTGCCAAAACCGCGTGGCAAGGTGAGCGAAGGCGATAAAATCACATTTCGCATTCTCTATGACAAGGCACTTTTAATTGCGCCAAATCAAAATGTCTATCAAGAAATCAGCGAAAAATTTAGCAAAATCGACTTTTTGCATAGCGATGTTTTTGCGACATTTTTGGCAAAAGAAGGCAAGAATATGCCAGATTCTGCGGACTTTGCGAAGTTTTGCGCGAAGTTTGATTTGGGACTTGTGTTTGTGGCGTTGCAAAATCGCGTGGAGATTTTTAACTGCGAAAGTTTCAAAATGCTAGATTCTACGCCATTTCGCCCCAAAGATAGAAGTGCCAAAAAGCCCTTTTTTACGCGCATAAGCGATGAAAGTATCAATGAAATTTTTAACGCAAAAAAATTGGAGAATTATTTTACATATTTTAATAAATTAAGTGCTGAATCTAGCGCAAAATAGGGAGTTTGCAAATGTATAAAAAGCTAAAAAAAATACTAGGCGATGATGACTATTTTGATGATGAAGCACACCTAAATGCCTATTGCTATGATGCCACAAGAGAACGATATAAGCCCGATTGTGTCGTGTATCCGCGCGATGAAGCAATGGTTAGCAAAATCCTAAAATTTTGCAATGACAACAAAATCGCCGTTACGCCAAGAGGCGCAGGGAGCGGATTTACAGGCGGTGCGCTACCAAAAAATGGTGGCGTGATTTTGGCTATGGAAAAATATTTCAATCAAATTTTAGAAATCGACAAAAAAAATATGTGCGCCCGCGTCCAACCTGCCGTAATAAACAAACATTTGCAAGATGCAGTAGAAGCGGAGGGGCTATTTTACCCGCCAGACCCTGCAAGTGAGAGTTACAGCACCATAGGTGGCAATGTCAGCGAAAACGCAGGTGGAATGCGCGCCGCAAAATACGGCATTACAAAAGATTTTGTCCTTGCACTCCGCGCTGTGCTCCCAAATGGCGACATTATCCGCGCGGGAAAAAAGACGATAAAAGATGTCGCGGGGTTCAATATCGCAGGGATTTTAATCGCAAGTGAGGGCAGTTTGGCGGTGATTACCGAAATCACGCTAAAATTGCTCTCCAAACCAAAACTCAAAAAAACCGCGCTTGGCATTTTTGGCGACATAAATAGCGCGATGGAGGCGGTTTATCAAACGATGTCAAGCGGGATTCAACCCGTTGCAATGGAATTTTTGGATAATCTAAGTATTCGCGCAGTGGAGGAAAAGTTTAAAAAAGGGCTACCCATCGATGCAGGGGCGATTCTCATCACGCAAGTAGATGGCGCATTAGATGCGGAAATCGCCTATCAGTTGGAGGGAATTGAGCGCGTATTTCGCCAAAATGGTTGTGTAGAGTTTAAAATCGCGCAAGATGAAGCACAGGAAGCGGATTTGTGGTTTGCTAGGCGCAATGTGAGTCAAAGTATCAACATTTATGGCACAAAAAAGCTAAATGAGGACATTACGGTGCCACGAAGTGCGTTGCCTACGCTACTAGCGCGAATCGGCGATATTTCTAAAAAATATGGCGTTACAACGCCTTGCTTTGGGCACACGGGGGACGGCAATGTGCATACAAATGTAATGGTAAATGGCGCAGATGAAAATGAAGTGAAAAAGGGTTATGAGGCTATTACGGAGATTTTCAAAGTGGCGGTAGAGCTAGGTGGGACGCTTAGTGGAGAGCACGGCATAGGCATATCCAAAGCTCCGTTTATGAAACTCGCATTTAGCGAAGCGGAGATGAATCTCTTTCGTGCGATAAAAAGGGCATTTGACCCGAATAATATCCTAAACCCAAACAAAATGGGGTTATAAAAAGCGCGTTTGTCTTTTGGCGATAAATCGGGGAGACTAGATAAAGAAACTGCGCTATCGCTTGTTTTGCCACATCGCTTCGTCAATCCGTAGGATTTGCGAGCAAAGCGAAGCAACCATTGACCATTAGTTCTATTTCCTCGCTCGTGGCTTCGCAACCCCGATTTTTCATCCAAAATACTTCCGCGCAAGTCGCTAACTATTTTTTATTTTTGCTAACGCAAAAATCGCCATTACTTCGATTGAGATTCTGCGAATCGCAGAATCTAGTGTTTTTTTGTCATTGCGAGGCGCACGAAGCGAAGCGAGTGCAACGAAGCAATCCAAAAAATTGTCATTTTGAGCGAACGAAGTGAGCGAAAAATCTCAAAAACAAAAAAATTCTGCGAATTGCAGAATCTAATGTTTTCCGTCATTGCGAGGCAGTTTGAGCGATAGCGAAAACAACGAAGCAATCCACAAATTTTGCGCACGAAGCGAAGCAACCATCCAAATCAAGCAAATTCAAATCACAAAACGAATTAATAACCCAAAAGAAAATCAATAAATAATTTGCATTTAGATTCTCCATAAAATCCGCCATTTATTTCAATCCAAAAGTCGCCCAAAATAGATTGCTTCGCCTTGCTATCGCAAGGACTCGCAATGACAAAATAGTCGCAGAATCTAATATAATTTTTGCAGAATCTCGTGCGAAAAAACGCAGAATCTAAATATTTTTTGCAGAATCTAGCATAGATTGCCACGCTCGCTTTGCTCGCTCACAATGACGAATTTAGAGCAGATTCTGCGTTTTTTCGTGCGAGATTCTGCGATTCTCACACAAATTTCGCAGAATCTAATATTTTCGCAGAATCTACACTTTTTGATACCAACAAAATGCCGTAATCATAAGCATCGCAAGGGGTGCTAAAATGCCAAATTCAGGTTGGATAAGTCCGCCGAGTGCGAGTTTTGTCAGCATAAAAAACACGCCCCACACAATCAAACAAAACAGCGTGAAAATAAATCCAAGTTTGGCGAGATTCGTATATCGCGCTAGTGGCGGGACAAAATGCGCCATAATCATAATCACAAGCGGGATAGCAAGCGGTATAGCGAAAAATCCATACAAAATCGCGCGGATTTTCTCTGTGTTGCTATTTTGCGAATGCAATAAATTTAGCGCGGTAAAGGCGTCTAAAATCGAAATGTTTGTGCGATTTTGATAAATCGTATCCAAAATTTTGGGTTTGAAATTTTGCAAAATCTTGTAATTTTGCATAATTTGCGTGGTGAGCTTTGAATCGCTAAAATTAAAATCACTCGGTATTTGCGTAATATTTGCCGAATCTAAAATCCACCACTCGCCATCAAATCTCGCATCTTTCGCTTCGATAAAAGTCCTAATCGCAAAGTCCCTAATCTCAAAAACCTTAATATTTTGCGCCTTTTGAAGCAATGGGAAAACCTTTTGCATATAGACATAATTCTCATTATGCTTTACCAAAAGGTCGCTTTTTGCGTCATTTGCGCTGTTTCGGTAGATGATATTTTGGATATTTTCTTCTGCATAGACAAATGGCGTGGCAAATAGCGCGACATAAGCGGCACTAAACAGCGTGGCGATGATGATTAGCGGGGCGAAAACCTGCTTTTTAGAATATCCAATGGATAAAATCGCCGTTAGATTATTTGTGCGTAAAAGTATAATGTAACTCGCCACAGACGCCAAAATAAGGGCGATTGGCAAGGTGAAATTTAGCGCATACGAAAATATCCACGCAAAAAGTAGCACCACAAGATTCGCAGAATCTGGCATATCATCAGCGTATTTCACAATCTCAACGCACATAAAGAAAAACTGCAAGGATAGGCAGATTGTAAAGATTAGTTTAAGATACAGCGAAGCGATGAAGCGAAATAACATAATGACCTTTTTTGCTTTTGTGAATTTGCGATTTTGCGCTTTGTTTGCGACTTTTTTTATGATTTTTTGCGCTTTTGCGCCGTTTTTGATTTTGCGCTTTTTTCGTGCGCGAATCTTACCACAAAATCCAAGCAAAATTTGTGATTTTTGCAAATCGTGGATTTAAGTTTTAGTTAAGGATTTGTGTGTATTATTTCAAATTTTAAAATGATTGTTATTCTCATATTACTCGTATTGTAAAGGCAAAATAATGAAACGAAGTTTGTATTTTTTAACGCTATGGGCGGTTGTTGCGGTGCAAGGTGTGGCAGATTTGGGCGATTTGAGCGTGGATAAAATTCAAGATTTTGGCGTGAATCAAAGTCAAGATTTAAATAAAATTTCACGCGAATCAAATGCTGATTCAAGCAATTCTGCTTTTGCCCCCCCCAAGAGCGATTTTTGCGAATCGCACAAGTTGATTCAAATAGCAATTCAAATGCCGAATCCACGACAGATTCATACACCGATTCGCAAGATTCGCACGAATCGCACGATGACTACGAAGTCGTAGATATAGGCACTTCTACGATTCGCGCAAGGGCAGAGTATGAAACCTATCAAAGTGGCAGTAGCGTTAGCAAAGATACTTTGGATTCAAGTCCAAATGCCAATGGCGACATTACAAGCATTCTAAAAATCCTCCCAAATGTGCAGTTTGACAACGCGCAGTTAAAATCCACTACGCCGGGCGAAATCGACCCCGCAAATATCAGCATAAGCGGAGGGCTTTTTTATCAAAATAATTTTCAACTTGATGGCTTTAATATGAATAATGATTTAGACCCCGCTGGTGGCAATACAAATGGACCTGACACAATGCGAAGTGGGCGTTCGCAAGGGCTAAATATCGATACTTCTTTGCTTGAATCTATAAATGTGTTGGATAGCAATGTAAGCGCGGCTTATGGTGGATTTAGCGGTGGCGTGGTGGAGGCAAATGTGCGAAAACCACGCACGGACGGATGGCACGCGGATTTTAGCTATCAGCACACGGCAGATTATTTCACGCAATATTATATTGATGAGAGTGTAGAAGCAGAGTTTTATACAAGTGCCGATGAAAACTATCAACCCAAATTTCACAAGCACATAGTCCGCGCAAATACAGAGGGCTATATTACCAAAGATTTAGGACTAGTGGCGAGTTTTATCACAAATCAAAGTTTTATCCCGCTTCAAGCGTATAGTGCAACGGGCATTAAAAAAGGCGGCACCGAGCAGAGCGCCACTCGCACACAAAAACGCCAAAGTTACAACGCTTTTATTAAAGCATATTACAATCCCACTGAAAATCTCGCATTGGAGGCGAATTTCGCCTATATCCCGCAATTTAATACATATTACAACGCAGTGGCAAAAAATAGTTATTATGAAATGCAAAGTGGCGGGATACAAGCGGGGGCAAAGGCACTTTGGCAAAGTAAAATCGGACTTTGGAGCAACTCGCTTGGGTATCAAAGATTGCAAAATTCAAGGCGAAGCGATGCAAATTATTTTATGAGCTGGTATGCAAGCAGTGAGAAAAATTGGGCGATAAATAGCGCAAATCGCGCAAGTGAAGGCGGATATGGCGATATGAATCAAATTCAAAATTCGCTAAATTTAAAAAGCGACTTTGCCTTTGAAAAAATAACTCTTGGGGCATTTAAGCACGATTTACGCGTAGGTGCGGAGCTAAACTATCAAATTTTGCAAAAAAATCGCCTAAATGATTACATTGGATTTAATAATCCACTGCCGATAAAAAATGGCAATTCTTGCCCTAGCGGTGCGGATAGTTTGGGACTTTACACCTGCTCAAATGCAAAACCGACAAATAAACCAAGCGCAAAAGAATGGCAAAGCGATTATAATAACGCAAAAGGGCAGTATTTTGGAGGGATTTCTATTTTTAGAGAGGCAGGGGATGTGGAGTTTGACAATGTCGCCTTTGGCGTTTTTATCGAGGATAATATTACGATTGATTTTGAGCGCACGGGGAGTTTGAGTGCGCGAGTGGGACTGCGCCTTGATGGCGATAACTATATGGACAAAATCACACTTGCACCACGATATGCGATGAACTACACTAGCCCAGCACCGATTGAGTGGCAAAGTGTGGTTACCTTTGGGGCGAATCGCTACTACGGGCGCAATCTCTTTGCATATCGATTTTATGATTATAATCAAAGGGCGACAAAGACTTATTCGCGCAATTCGCCAAACGATGATTGGGTAGCTACGCCAAATACAAATTCTACTTCGCCATATAAATTTAATCAACTAAATGTCCCTTTTAGCGATGAGCTAATGGGCGGAATTACGCAAAATTTGGATATGTTTAGCGTGGGTATAAAATACATTCACCGCAATGGTAAAGATGAGATTATGCGACTACGGCGAAGTGATTTAAATCTACCAAACGAATCGGGCTATGCGACTAACTACACTACTTGGACAAATGATGGGGTAAGCGAATCGCATATCATAAGTCTAATAGTGCAAAACATCAAACCTATCAAAACTTATGGCATAAATCACTACTATCTTTTTGCCTTTGACTATACCAAAACAGAGCGAAGCTACAATCTCTATGCCTATGATGATAACTACTACGAAAATACTGACATAATGTATAATGGGCAGATTATCAAATACCGCGATAGACCTGTGGAAAACTACGCACTGCCATTTACGATTCGCCTAAATACTACACATAGCTTTGATATAGGGCGCACAAAGTGGCTACTAAATAACTTTTTTCGCTATAAAGCGGGGTATGATAGAATGGTGATTATTAGTCGAACACACCCTGATTATGTTGCGACTTTTAATGGCGACCAATATGGCAAAATGCACTTTAAGGGGACATTTGGCTGGGATATGCGAGTGGGCTTTGAAGTGGATTTTTATAAAAGCGAGAAGTGGCGACATACGCTTTATGTAAATGTGGATATTTATAATGTGCTAAATTCTCAGAATCTAAGCGCATTAAGTGGCACAAATGGCGCAATCACAGAAAATGCCTATGCAGGCTCGGCAATCCCCGTGTATGAAGTGGGGCGACAATTTTGGTTACAAATGGGCTATAAATTTTAGGGAGGCGGTTATGAAAAAAATCTTATTTGTAATGTTTGCGTGGGCTATATGTGCGAATATGGGATATGCGCTTAACGAATTTAGCGACTTTGGCAGACTTCAATGGCATAAATGCGAAAATATCATAGATAATAATAAGCAAGGCGAATCAACGCCTAAATGGCGCAAAACAACGCTTCAATGGCGTAAATGTGGGGGTGAATCTAATTCATCTCGTCATACTGAGCTTTCGCAAGAAAGCGAAGTATCCAAATCACACGAATCAAATAAAAATTATGAATTAATGTCGCAAAAGCAAAATAATGAATTAAACAATGATTTGGCTTTGCAAGATTGCGATTCAAGGGATTTGGAGTCTAGTGGTTTGGATTCTTCGCTCGTTTCACTCGCTCAGAATGACGGGGAGGGCGAATCTCATAATGGCAAAAGTGGCGAATCTGTCGAATCTCGCAATAACGATTCGGGTAAATCCCCCGAATCTGCCCTAAATCGCAACGCATTTTTTGCTGGGATTGAGTTAGGTTATATGCGATTTGATTATGCAGAGAGCGGAAAAATTGGCACAAATGCACTTTTAAATCCATCTAGTAATGATGCTTTTAATGCAGGGATTATCGCTGGTTATCGCTACTTTTTTAATGATAGTGTTGGGATTCGCGGATATGCAAATCTAAATTATAATTATGACAAGGCAAATGGTTTTGGTGAGCTAAAAATGCTAAATGTCGGCATAAATGCGGACTTTTTACTGAACTTTTATGCTTCGCAAAGCGTTGATTTTGGTGCGATTGTGGGGCTTGGCTTTGGGGGCGATATTTTTGATGGCGATGGTTTAAAACGAGTGCGTGAGACTATCGATGAGCATAGCGCGAATCTATCTAGCCCAAATGTTAGCATAAATTTGGGATTTCAAATCGTTGCGATAAATAAAATCGGCGTTGAGTTTGTAGCAAAAATCCCGCTTTTGGCGCACTATTTTTTAAATGCGGGTGATGGCAAATTAGATTCGCAAACTAGAAAACTATCGCAAAACTATTCGCTAAATGGGCGAATTATTTATCATTTTTAAAGGGAGGATATTATGAAAAAAATTTTAGTTTTGGCAATGATAAGCGCGATGAATTTAATGAATGCAAGTGGCGCAAATGAGCCTACACGCGATGAAATCATCGAATCTTATAAGCTAGATTCTGCGCTTTGGATAAAGCCACATTTAAGCGATGGCGTAGAGTTTAGAGAAATAGAAGCCTTGCCAAAGACGCCACCATATCCCACGCACAATCCATACTCCAAAGAAAAGCACGAGTTAGGCAAAAAGCTATTTAACGACCCGCGCTTGTCGCTATCAAATCAAATCGCCTGTGCGAACTGCCACGATGAAGAGCTTGGATTTGCCGATGGGCGCAGTGTGAGCTACGGACACGATAGGCAAAAGGGACGGCGAAACGCACCTAGCATTACGATGAGTGCCTTTGGCGTGGAGAAATTTTGGGATGGACGGGCAAAAGATTTGGAGGCACAAGCGATTATGCCGATTGCCGACCCGCTAGAAATGGCGTATAACGCCGATAAAGCCGCGCAAAAGCTAAATCAAATCGCCGAGTATAGAGAGCAATTTAAAGGTGCGTTTGGCACTAGCGAAATCACCGCAGAGCTGCTAGGCAAGGCGATAGCGACTTATGAGCGCGGGACTATGCGCCCCACGCGCTTTGATAGATTTATGAGAGGCGATAAAAGTGCGATGAATGAGAAAGAAATCTATGGAATGCACCTTTTTCGCACAAAGGCGCGGTGCATAAACTGCCACAATGGCGTAGAATTTAGCGATGGCAAATATCATAATTTGGGATTGCACTTCTATGGGCGCGAAAAATATGAGGATTTGGGGCGATATGAGGTTACCAAAAATCCCGCTGATGTGGGAGCGTTTAAAACGCCATCCTTGCGTGGCGTGGCAAAAACTGCGCCCTATATGCATAATGGGCTTTTTCCGCATTTACGGGGCGTAATCAACGCATATAATTTTGGTATGGCAAATCCCACGCCAAAAGAGGGCAGAATCTACAATCCGCCATTTCCAAAAAGTGATGAGATTTTGCGTCCGCTAAATTTAAGCAAAGATGAAATAGAGGCATTGGAGGCGTTTTTGCGGGTGCTGTGATGGGTTGAGATGAGTTTTTGAATCGCAGAATCTCGCACGCAAAATTCGCAGAATCTTGGGTTTTGATTCGCAGAATCTAGCGTAGATTCTGCGAATTTGCAAAGATTCACTCCATCAAAAATTCATATTCATAAATTTTTGGTTCGATTTTCGTGGCAAGGGCGTTTAGGGCGATTCGTAAATTTGCGATTAGCTCATTATAATGTGAATCGGTGCTTTTATTATTCATTTTGCCTTTTTCGCTTCGCCCTTGAAAATACTCTTTTATATCATAAAGACTTGCGTCATTTAGGTAAGATTCGCCACTTTTGGCGCATTTGTGATAATATCGCCAAAGCTCTAATCCCGCGTCAAAAACTGCCTTTGCTTCTATGCTAAAAATTAGTGGCGATTCAGGGATAAAGCAATCATCAAGCGTTCCATTTTTAATCTTGCCATTTATGAATCTAAACATAAAATCGCTTTTAAATGCCTCCTTTGCGCCCACTTGCGATTCGCTAAATGGGATAAAGTGATTTGTAGGTTTTAACCCACCCCCTTTGTCCCCCTCCGCAAGGGAGGGGGAGATAGAGAAAGCCCCTCCCCTTGCGGGAGGGGTTTGGGGTGGGGTATTTATCGCAAGGGAGGGGGAGAGATTCGCACTAATACGATTTTGGGAGTGAAATAGCGTGAATGCTAGGCAATCGCTGTGAAATTCGCTATCACTTCGCCATTTTTTATTTGGATATAAAAATTGGTCTCTATCATTTATCCACGATGCTTTTATAGTTTTACGAACGGCGAAATATACGCACATAGGGATTAGATTGTATTTTGTAAGGTATAATCCCGTGCTGTGCGCTGTTATGACAAAATCTTGCGATTTAATAGAAATGTAGCGTTGATTTTGAAAGTCCAATCCTCGCGTATCTATCAAGGCTACCGCTTCGTTGTTTATGTCGATAAAATTATTTATCCATTGATTTATATTTTTTTTGGCTTTTGCATAAAAATTCTTTTTGCCGATGCGCTTGTTATGTTCATTAAAAATATCTACTTTGACTTTTTTAATGTCTTTTTTTTCGCCTAAATCCCACACCAAAAAGCCGATGGGAAATGCGCCATTTACATTATCAAACGAATATGCGGGTATCATAAATCCTTTCAAAAATTTTGCTTTAAAAGTTTGGCGAAAATGTATGAAATTCGTGGCATTTACATATTTTAGCGTCCCAAAGCTCCCCAAAATGCAATTTGGGATTTCTTTATAGATTCGCATAAAAAATTGCGCAAAAAGCTCGTTATTTGCCTTGCCTAGCTCATCTTTATATCGCTCACAAATCATATTTTCTCTTGCGACTTTTGCTTTATTTTGCCCTGTTTTTGCGGGAGTTTTGCCCGAAGTCGCCTCCGCATACGGCGGATTTATAAAAATCACTAATTTTTGCCTTTTAGATTCATCTCTCAAAATCTCTTGCAAGGATTCAGGGAGCTTTGATTTTACTAAAATCTTGCCACTTTTTTTATCGACTTTGTCAAAAAAATCATCATTCAAAAAATCAAATTGAAAAATATGATTTTCTAACAAATTTAGCGCGATAGATTTTTCATTTGTGCGCGATAGCTCTTTGATAATATCCACATCTGCGCTATCAAGCGTGGAGGCATAGATATTGCGCGGATTTTTAAGATTTGCCAAAAGATTGCCCGTCCCCGCCGCACAATCCCAAATATAATATTGCTCTTGCCAATTTTCACCCAAAGATTGCGCCAAATAATCTTGCGCTTTTTGCGTCCAAATTTGTGGCGTAAAAAACGCACCCTTGCGCTCTCGTATGTCTTCTGGCACAAGCAAATCTCTACGATTTATAAATTTATTCCAAAGTTCCTCTTTTGGCGGGCGTTCATAGGTATTCCAAAACGCCGTGTGCGCCTTTTGCGCGTCCTTAAAGCTAAAATGCGTCCAAGTGTCGATGATTTGCGCATTTATTTGAATCTTGTCTAATCGCACTTTGTAAATGTCATTTTCTAGCAAAATGCGGAGATTGTCGATGATTTCGCTTGTAGAATTATTGCGACTTAGCAAATCCGCTAAGAAAAAATCTGCGTCCATAATCGCTGGTTTCACAGCGTCCCAATCAATGCTAATGCTGGGCTTTACGGCGTTTAGCCACTTTATGTAAATATATTTTAGATTGTGCTCTTTGACTTGAATCTTATGAATGCCTAAAAATTCTTGCGTAAAATTTGCCTTTATAAATTCTCTCAAATCCGCGCTATCACGCACAAAATCAAAGCAAATATTTTTGCGCCCCAAAATCTCGCATAAAAGTTTATAAAGTTGCTTAAATTCTTTTGATTCGTGGTTGCTAGGCGTGATATTCCAATTAAAATCATTTTGGCTAAAAATGTGCGCGATTTCGCTAAACTCTACAAATGCGAATTTTTCAGCATCAAATGCGCCCAAAAAATACGGCGGGATAAGCGAATCTTGCAATTTTGCCTTGCCGATGGTTAAAATCAGCTGGATAAAAGATTCGATAATGTCGCTTTTGCCCCGTTTTGCCTCTGCCCAAAGAAAATATTGCGATTCGCGTGTGGCTTGAATCATCGGTGCAATCACAAAATCGACATTATTAAATCGCGCTGTTGCGTTAAAGTCTGCGAAAAACTCCATTGCGACTTTGTTTTTAAGCTCTTCTTCGGTGGTGGTTAAGTCAAACATTGTTGCCCTTTTTGTGCGAATTTTGCGCGAATCTTGCGTGAATCTAAAACCCGCTTTACAATCCGCGAGAATTTATAAAAAATTTTGTGATTGTAGCATAAAATTACGCGCCATTTGCGCTAATTTTCTTTGTAAATTTATTTTGCAAATCATTTAGATTCGCGCCATCTATCAGCGCAAAAAGTGCGTTTGCGACATTTTCAAACACAGGGCGCAAAGTCTTTATTTCGTAATCGCTAAAATCGCCCAGCACAAAGTCAAGCACGGCGTTTTGGCTGTCCTTTTGCGGTTTGCCAATGCCTATGCGAATCCGCAAGTAATCCGCTCCCACTAGCGCGTCAATGGATTTTAGCCCATTATGCCCCGCATCGCCCCCGCCAATCTTAAAGCGCACCGCCCCCAAATTCAAGTCCAAATCATCGTGTAGCACGGCAATATCGGCGATATCGATTTTGTAAAAATCAGCGATTTCTTTAATCGCTTCGCCGGAGGCGTTCATAAAAGTTTGCGGTTTGGCAAAAATGACATTTTCGCATTTTAAAATTTCAGCGTTAAACTTCGCACTCATCGAAAAATCTATCGCACGATTTGGCGATTTCAAATGCGAAAATGGCGTAGAATCTCGCATAAGATTTGCCAAATCTTTAAGCTGTGAGATAAAAAAATCCAACGCCATAAATCCCGCATTGTGGCGGGTTTTAGCGTATTTTGGCGTGGGATTGCCAAGTGCTACGATTAGTTTCATAGATTTGCCTTAAAGATTCGCGCATTTTGCGTAAGATTCACGAGATTCACGCAAAAAATGCGCTAGATTCGCCGAATCTCACCACGAAAACCCCGCCGAATCTCACCAAAAAAAATCCCGCCGAATCTAAAATCACTTCGCCTTAATTACGCCCACCACAGCGACATCTGGCTTATCTAAAATCTTTATATTCGGCACTTCGGGTAAGTCTCGCACGAGCACCGCATCGCCCACATCTAGCGCACTTACATCGACTTTGATATGCTCTACCAAATCCTCCGCCTTGCATTTCACGCTTATGCGCTTTTTACTAAATAGCAACACGCCCTTATTTTTCACGCCAACCGCCGAGCCTTCAAGCCTTATGGGAATTTTATACTTTGCCACAACGCCTTTTTGCGCAAGAAGCAAGTCGATATGCAGTATTTTTGAAGTGACAGGGTCGCTTTGATACTCTTGCACCACGACATTATGGACTTCGCTGCCAATTTTTACATCAAAATTTACGCCCTTTTTTGCCTTAATCGCGCGGATGAAGTCATTTTCTTTGAAAGCGCAGTGGATATTTGTCGCGCCCTTGCCGTAGATATTTGCTATTAGATAGCCATCGTTTCGTAAAGCCCTGTTTGCGGACTTTGAAATACTCTCTCTAATAATCCCTTCTAACATTTCTAATCCTTTTTTGAAAAATAAAAGTGCGAATTATAGCATAGAAAATTTAAAGTTTTATTAGATTCTGCGAATTTATGTGAAGCGCAGAATCTAGCTAAATTTTAGCGCAAAAAGTCCAAAATTCGCAGAATCTAATATATTTTCACGCCAGATTCTGCGATTTATAAAACCCCACACCAAATTCGCAGAATCTAAGCAATCATTTTACTTCTATTCACTTTACTTCTGCCCCCCCCCCGTTTTGGTTTATGAAATTATTTAACGCCGCATTTAGCGATTGATTATCCGCCTTTGCCTTTTTCAAAATCGCCTCCAAAGTCTCCAAAGTTTTGGGCGACACATATTCTAGCAAATCAATAATTTCAGCGTATTTTTCTATATCATTGCAATAAAGTTTTTGCAAAATCTTTTGACTTTTAGATTCGCTAGAAAATAGCTCTTGCTCGTAGATATTGAGTGCTTCTGCGATATATGGGAGCAAATCCGCCTTTAGCTCAATGCTACCATTTAGATAGGCGTAAATGCTTGATTCGCTAGGAATCTCGCCTGTTTTATTGGCGCGGTATCCAAGTGCGATGATGCGATTTGCAAGTTCGCGCTTTGTCATATTTTTTGCCTTTAATGTGGCATTGATTCGCTCTAAAATTGTCATAACTTTGCCTTTTTTGTGATTTGCTATAAAAGTGTGATTATAGAATCTAAAATTAGCGATTAAAGATAATTTAATTATAGTTAAAATATAATTTTGGATTAAAAATTTTCAAAAAAGGACAATTTTATGGATTTGATTGAATTTGAACGAAAGTGGATTGAAAGATTTTCGCAAATTATCCCTATTAAAACTCTTCGCTATAAGATTAAAAATAAATTTTTTAGCGCATTAGAAGTATCGCTATCATCGGCTAAAAACGACATTTTGGAGCAATACGCAGAGCTAATCACGCCTACAAATGATAGAGAAAAACAAAAGCGAATCTTAAAGCAAAGCGTGCGTTTGGTAGAGATAGAAATCGCGTCATTTTGCAATCGTAAATGCTGGTTTTGCCCTAATTCGTTTGTGGATAGAAAGTCGCAAAGTATTGAGTTGCCCGAGCAAATATATTTACAAATTATCAATAATTTAGCAGAGATTGATTATAGTGGATTGTTAAATTTTCATAGATTTAATGAGCCTTTGGCGAATAAAGATTTAATCTTAAAGCGCATAAGTCAGGCGCGAAATGCACTGCCACACGCACAACTTGGCATTTTTACAAATGGTGATTATTTGGATAGGGATTATTTGGACGCTTTGAGAAAAGCTGGAATTACACTTATAATAATGTCGTATTATTTTGACAAAAATAGCGAATTTGACGCAGAATCTATAAAATCCGCAATGCAATCAAAGGCAAAAAAATTATCGCTAAACTATAAAGTTATGCGAAACGACATTGAGCAATATGACTTGCAATTACTTTATGAAGGCATTTATTTTGTCTATCAATGCTGGAATCCACGCATAGTAGGCGGTAATCGCGCTGGGTCAATCACAGATGAGCGCATTACAAAAAAGAAGCGCGATTTTCCCTGCTATTACCCACTGCGCGAGATTTTTATCGACTACAATGGGCTTGTGATGCCCTGCTGTAATATGCGTAGCGATGTGGAGGCGCACAAAAACTTTGTGCTAGGCGATGTTAGCAAAAGCGACTTATTTGCGCTGTTTATGAATGAAAACTTTATCAAAATCCGCAAGGATTTGATGAGCAACGCGCCAAAATACGCACCTTGCGAGTATTGCCACTATAAGCCAAATATATAAGATTTTGTAATGTTTGCAAACTAATCGCAAATCAAAGCACCTTTTTTTACATAGATTCTGCGATTCGCAGAATCTTAGAATTTGCACTAAAATCATTATAGATTCTGCGAAATTTCGCCATAACGCCCTAAATCGCAGAATCTCGCAGAATCTACCTCACAAAATCTATCACATTTAAAAAAAATCAAAGCAAAATTTTTATACAATTACAATCCGTGATTTTTAAAAATTGCATAAATTCGCAGAATCTAACCGCACATTTTTAAAAATCGCGTAAATTACTTCATAAAGGACAGAAATGAGTTACATCAAAAGCACGATAAAGTTAGTTAAGGACAAGTATCCAGCGCAGGGCGAGTTTCATCAAGCGGTGCAAGAGGTGCTAGAATCGCTAGAACCGCTACTAAAAAAAGAGAAAAAATACGAGCAGCACGCCATTTTAGAGCGACTTGTAATCCCTGATAGAGAGATTCATTTTCGCGTAACTTGGGTTGATGACAAAGGCAAAGTGCAAGTTAATCGCGCTATGCGAGTGGAGTTTAACTCCGCGATTGGACCATACAAGGGCGGTTTGCGCTTTCACCCGAGCGTAACTTCGGGGACGATAAAATTTTTGGGATTTGAGCAGATTTTCAAAAATTCACTAACCACACTTGCGATGGGTGGAGGCAAGGGCGGAAGCGATTTTGACCCCAAAGGCAAGAGCAATGGCGAAGTTATGCGCTTTTGTCAAGCGTTTATGACAGAGCTTCGCAGACACATTGGCGCACACACCGATGTTCCAGCGGGAGACATTGGCGTGGGCGGACGCGAAATCGGCTATCTTTTTGGGCAATATCGCAAGTTAGAAAATCGCTTTGATGGCGTTTTGACAGGCAAAGATTTGAAATGGGGCGGTAGTTTGGTGCGCACCGAAGCCACAGGCTATGGTTGCGTATATTTTGCGCAAGAAATGCTAAAAGCGCGTAAAAAAGACTTAAAAGGCAAAGTCTGCACCGTTTCAGGCAGTGGAAATGTGGCAATTTACACCGTGGAAAAATTGCAACAATTAGGCGCAAAACCCGTAACGATAAGCGATTCACGCGGAATGATTTATGACAAAGATGGCATTGACTTAAAATTGCTAAAAGAAATCAAAGAAGTCAAACGCGCAAGTTTGGAGGAATACGCCAAAGCACGAAAAAGCGCAGAATACACGCCTGTTAGCAAATACAAAAAAGGCGAAAATCCCGTATGGCATATCCCTTGCTTTGCGGCATTTCCAAGTGCTACGCAAAATGAGCTTAATTTGGCGGACGCAAAAGCATTGCTTAAAAATGGCTGTGAGTGCGTGAGCGAGGGTGCAAATATGCCTTCGACTATGGAAGCGGTGCACGAGTTTATCAAAGCAAAAATCGCCTATGGTCCGGGCAAAGCGGCAAATGCTGGTGGCGTGGCAGTTAGCGGACTAGAAATGGCGCAAAATGCAAGTATGACGCCTTGGACTTTTGAGGTGGCTGACAAGCGATTGCACGGCATAATGGAGAGCATTTTTCACAATGCAAATGAGACTGCAAAAGAGTTTGGACTAGCGGGGAATCTCGTGGCTGGTGCGAATATCGCAGGATTCCGCAAAGTGGCAGATGCGATGATAGAGCAGGGCATTTTGTAAGAAATTGCGCTTTTAGATTCGTGGCTAGATTCGCGCAAGCGCGAATCTAGCGCGATTTCGGGTGCGAATCGCGCAAAAAAATAAAAAGGATTTAGTTTTGCGAAAGATTTTTATGACATTTGGCATTTTTGTGGCGATATTTTTTAGCGCGTGTGCTGAGGTTAGCACAAAGTCGGTGTTTGAGGACATTCGATTCAAACCAAAAATCAGCATAAATTCTGTGAAACTAAAATCCATAAATTTAGATTCGCTAGTGCTTGAATCAAATATCACAATCGACAATTTTCTCCCGCTTAGCGTGAATATCAAGGATGCGATGATAAATATTTACTATGAAGATAAAATCATAAATTCTTACAAAATCAGCGACAAAACTACGCTTAAATCACGCTCCAAAAGCAATATCAATTTGGATTCAGATATTCGCATAAATGATTTGGTAAAGATGATAAAAGACTACACCACGCGCGATTCACTGCCCTTTAAGGTGGAGGTGGCAACAATGATTTTTGTCCCAAATAATGCAAAAGTGTTAAGCGAAATCACACAAAGCGACACGCTATTTGAGTATAATCTAAAAGAGCGATTTGAGATAGAAATCCCCACCATAAACCCAAAAATCTCCCTAAAAGAGGCAAATCTCGGTATTGATGGCGCAAAAGTCGTTGTCAATGTCAAAAACAACACAAAGGCAAAATTTTCGCTAGAAAATATCTCATATAAATTGCGCCTTGCGGGATTAGACTTTAATGGCGATGCAAAAAGCACAAAGCAAAGCGATGATAGCGTGGATATTATTATGGATAATTTTAATTTTTCGCTTCCAAAAGATAGCGTAAAATCCACAGGCGTGGATATTAACGCGAATCTGCAATTAGGCGATTTGCCATATAAAATCCCGCTAAAATTGCAAAAAGATTTTAAGTAGATTTTAGATTCGTGTGGATTTGTAGCGCAAGAAAAATTCAAAAAAATTATATTTTTTTAAGGTGGCAAAAATGACAATTTCGCAATTTCAAAAGCTAAAAGGGACGCGCAAAATCTCATCGATTACTGCTTATGACGCACTTATGGGCGGGATTTTTGATGGAGAAGTGGATATGATTTTGGTAGGCGATAGTTTGTCGATGAGCTTTGGTGGCAATGATGACACGCTCCCGCTGACTTTGCGTGATATGATTTACCACACAAAAGCCGTGCGAAAAGTGGTGAAAAACTCGCTTTTAATCGCAGATATGCCTTTTGGCACTTATTCAAATGCGCAAATCGCGCTAAAAAATGCGATTCGCCTATACAAAGAAACGGGCGCAGACGCGCTAAAACTCGAAGTAGGTGCAGACAAAATCGCACTTGTAAAAGAGCTAGTGGATAATGGAATCGCCGTTATGGCGCATATCGGGCTAAAACCGCAATTTTTTCGCGCTGAGGGCTATAAAGTGAGTGGCAAAAGCGATGATGAAAAAAACGCGCTGTTAGATTTGGCGTGTGCGCTTGAAAGCGTGGGCTGTTTTGGTGTGCTGTTGGAAGGCACAAAGGCTGATATTGCCACAAAAATTTCGCATTCGCTAAAAGTCCCTACAATCGGCATTGGCAGTGGCAGTGGGGTGGATGGACAGATTCTCGTGTGGAGCGATGCTTTTGGCTTTTTTAATAAATTCACGCCAAAATTTGTCCGCAAATATATGGATGGCGAATCCTTGCTAAAAGAGGCGATTCGCCACTTTGTCGCGGATATTAAAAATGGCGATTTTCCAAACGAAAATGAAAGTTATTAGGCTTTAATAGGCGCATCTAATGGCTCAAAAAATGCGATTGAAGCATTTAGACGCGCTAAAAGGGCGCAAAAATCTACTTGCTTTTAGCGGTGGCGTGGATTCAACTGCGCTATTTTTCGCGCTAATGTGCCAAAATATCGACTTTGATTTGGCAATGGTGGATTATGGTGTCCGCAAAAGCGCGAAAGATGAGCTAAAATATGGCAAAAAACTTGCAAAAAAATATCACAAAAAAATCTACATTTTTAAGTCGCCAAAAATTAAGCGCAATTTTGAAAGTGAAGCAAGGCGCGTGAGATATGTGTTTTTTGAGCGTGTGATTTTGGCGAAAAATTATGAAAATCTCATTTTAGCCCACCAGCTAAATGATAGATTTGAGTGGCTTTTAATGCAGCTAACAAAGGGCTGTGGGCTAAATTCGCTACTTGGATTTAGTAGCAATGTCGAATCTAGATTTTTGGAGTGCGAATCACAGATAGATTCGCGATTAGATTCGCATTTGGATTCGGCACCAGATTCGCACGCAAAAAATCGTCAAAATTATCGCATTATTCGCCCGATGAGCGAGATTTCACGATGTGAGATTGTGGCATTTTTAAAAAAGCATAAAATCAAATTTTTTGTGGATAGTAGCAATGAAAATGCAAAATTTAAGCGCAATTATTTTCGCAAAAATTTTGGCAATAAACTTGTAAAAAAATTTGGGCGCGGGATTGTGAAGTCGTTTCGATATTTGAGTGCGGATTTTGTCGCGCTGTATGGTAAAGTGCAAGTTTTGCAAATAAAGCATATTTTTTTAATCCCACGCGCTGATTTTGTGCCACTGCAACTTTTGGCACAAATCGATAGCGTTGCTAAAAAATTGGGCTATGTCATTAGCAAAAATCAGCGAGATGAGATTGTAAAAAGCGATTTTTCGTGCGTGGTGGGCGATAAAATTGTGATTGATAAAAACGCGGATTTTATTTTTATGTGCGCAAATGATTTGACAAACGCCCAAAAATGCGACAAAAAGTTTAGAGAAAAAATGCGAATCGCCCAAATCCCGCCAAAGATTCGCCCCTTTGTCGATGAAACCACGCTAGATTCGCTAAAAAATGCACTTAAAAATTAAAGAGTATTTATTTATCAATACTACTCACATCAACATAGCCTTCAAAATCAGTGCCGATAAGTCTTATAAGCTTTACTAAAATATACTCTTGATAAATATCATAAGTATCCATATCTGCGCTAAAAAATCCATACCAAATATTATCTAATTTGCCGTTATTTTCACAAAAAATGCTAACACCCATATTTTGATAAGCAACCACTTTTGTGTAAATATTGCTAATAGGTGTTTGAGTGGTAGTCGTTATGGTGCGACTAGGCTTATATCCATAAGGGCTAAAATTGCCGGGAATGTAAGTGCTGTGGGTGCTTGTTTTGTATGTGGTATAACTGCCCGTGTATGTTTGCGATGAAGGGCTTGTCTTAAATGTAACTCTACACGCGGTTTTTTGGCTATCTATATTAAATCCCGCTACTTTAAAACCCTCTAATGCCATTAACTCTCCAAGCAATCGCCCTAAATTTTTCTCCGATACGGTGGGCGTTTCGCTTGTATAGATGGCGATAGGTTCTTGTTTGTTAAAATGAAATTGTGGGTCTGATTCGGTTGAATAATACGCTACAACACTGCAACCGCTACAAAATACCAAACATAAGCACAATATAGCACAATGCAACAATTTCATTTACGCGTCCTTAATGTAAGGTTTGGCGAGATTATATCAAAATTTGATTTGTTTTGATTTGCGAAAACGAACACAAAAAAGACTTTGAACAAATAAAAAATGTTTTAGTGATAATGATTTGCAGATTGTAGATATAGATGCGATTCAAGGGAAAGAATTTCCCATCACTATTGTTTTGATAACAAAATCTCTTAATAAAAACTTACTTTATGTCGCTATTACAAGAGCGCAGTATGGGCTTACTATGATAAGTTTTGAAAATGATGTTACAAATGACAATATTGCAAGGTTAATACAGAGAAATGAAATATTACTTAATCTTTGATTAAAGGTTATTTTTATGCTTTGCTTTTAAAAATACAAGATTCGCCAATTTGTCGATGAAACCACGCTAGATTCGCTAAAAAATGCGATGGATTCTGCGAAAAATTTAGATTTTACAAAGGATAATTTATGCAAATTTCGCTAGATACATTTCTTATTTCAGACACGCATTTCGGGCAAAAGTCCGTCATCTCGCGGGAGAAAATCCGCTCACAAATCGCGGCGCATTTGGGTTACAAAAATCACTTTGATTTGCTCGTGGATAATTGGAATGCGCGGATTTCGCGGGGTGATTTGGTGTTGCATTTGGGCGATGTGTATTTTGGTAACGGACTAAAATATATCAAAAAACTAAACGGCAAAAAACGCCTAATCATCGGCAATAACGACATTAAAAGATTTGAAAAACTTCGTGCGCTAGGGTGGATGGCGAAAAATAAAGTCATTTTGCAAATCCCGCAAAAAAAATTTATCCGCCAAAAAATCGCCCAAAAATACAAAAACATTGAAGGCAAAATCTACCTAAACGCCCTTGTGTGCGATGTCGCGGGGGAGCGGATAATGTTTTCGCATTTCCCCGTGTTTGACAGAAAGAAAAAAGACAGATTCTGCGCTGTGCGGGATGTTTTGGACGATTATTATCGATTTTGCGAATGCTCGCTAAATATCCACGGGCACACGCACTCGCGCATAACCTCGCAACGATTTTGCGTAAATCTCTCGTGCGAGCAAACGCTACTCGCCCCGCTCACGCTAAAAGAAGCGATAAAAATGGCAAAGTAAATCGCAGAATCTAGGGCAGATTTTGGGATGAGATTCTGCGATTTGGGGCAGATTCTGCGATTTGCGTTTGATTTGCAGAATCTCGCACGAAAAATTTGTCATTGCGAGAATTTACGAAGTAAATTCGTGGCAATCTACGCTAGATTCTGCGAATTTCGTGTGAATCGCAGAATCTAAAAATCAAAATCTCGCAGAATCTCGCACGAAAAATTTGTCATTGCGAGACTTGCGAATGCAAGTCGTGGCAATCCACATTTATTTTTAGATTCTGCGAATTTGCTTTTAAGTTTGTCATTTTAAGCGAATGAAATAAGCGAAAAATCTCAAATTTCCCCTCCCCCCTCACTTGCGTTAGGGTGGCGCAGGGGTGGGTATATTTTTCGTATTAGATTCTGCGAATCTCATAAATTGCGTAGAATGCGGGATTTGACGCAGAATCTAAATTGTCATTGCGAGATTCTGCGATTCTGCACGAAATCGCAGAATCTACCCCCGCTTCGTCATTGCGAGTCCTTGCGATAACAAGGCGAAGCAATCTATTTTAGGCGACTTTTGGATTGGGGCAAATAGTGGGTTTTATGGCGAATCTAAATGCAAATCATTTATTGATTTTCTTTTGGAATATTTATTTTATTTTTCTTTTAGATTTGTGTGATTTGGACTGCTTCGGCACTTCGCGCCTCGCAATGACGAAGTGGGGCGTTGTTATTCGTCATTGCGAGCAAGCAAAGTGAGCGTGGCAATCTATGCTAGATTCTGCGAAATTGGGGCAGATTCTGTGAAATTATGGCAGTCTGCGATTTGTGTGTGATTTGCAGAATCTTGCACGAAAAAACGCAGAATCTGCATTACTCTCCGTCATTGCGAGATTTGCCTTTGGCAAATCGTGGCAATCCACATTTATTTTTAGATTCTGCGAAATCGCAGAATCTGCGGTGGATTTTCCGTCATTGCGAGGCAGTTTTAGCGTAGCGAAAACAACGAAGCAATCCAAAAAATAAAAATCTTGTCATTGCAAGAAGTCGCATTTGGGCGACTTCGTGGCAATCCAAAGATTCTGCGAATCACAGAATCTCTTTTATTTGAAATATTTTGAGATATTTCGGCGTTTTCAAAGTCTCAATATGACAAAATTGAATGTTAGATTCTGCGGTTTTATCGTCATTGCGAGGGCTTTTGCAATGCGAATCTTATCGCTCCACTTCGTCATTGCGAGTCCTTGCGATAGCAAGGCGAAGCAATCTATTTAAGGCGACTTTTGGATTGGGGCAAATGTGGGTTTTGTGGCGAATCTAAATGCAAATTATTTATTGATTCGCTTTTGTGACATTGATTTTATTTTTCTTTTAGATTTGTGTGATTTAGATTGCTTCGTTGCACTCGCTTTGCTCGTGCGCCTCGCAATGACGAAGTGGGGCGTTATTGTCCGTCATTGCGAGATTTTGCAACGCAAAAATCGTGGCAATCCATTAGGGAAATTCTGCATTTTAGACGAATCGCTTACTTGCAACGAAACTGCATTGATTTGCTTGATTTGGATGATTGCTTCACTGTGTTCGCAAAATTTATGGATTGCTTCGGCGAATCTGCGCTTCGCCTCGCAATGACGGAGATTTTGAGATTTTTCGCTAGTTTCACTCGCTCAAAATGACAATTTTGTTTGGATGGTTGCTTCGCTTTGCTCACAAATTCTACGGATTGCCACGACTTGCCTTTGGCAAGTCTCGCAATGACAAAAAAAATTACCCACCCCCTTAATCCCCCTCCGCAAGGGAGGGGGAGACAGAAAAAGCCCCTCCCCTTGCGGGAGGGGTTTGGGGTGTGGTTCTCACGCAAGGGAGGGGGAGAAAATGAGATTCTTCGCTTCGCGCTAGTAATGACATTTTTGACTAGATTCTGCGATTTTTGACTTTTTTCGTGCTAGATTCTGCAAAATTTTGTATTTTTTTATTAGATTCTGCGATTCGCAGAATCTCAATCGAAGTAGTTGCGATTTTTGCGTTAGTGAAAATAAAAAATAACTAGCGTCCCGCGCGGAAGTATTTTTAGGCGATTTCGTGGGTTGTGCCGAAAAATTCGAGCGAAAATAGGACATAAAGTCCATTGAGTGAGAATTTTTCAAACTCCCGCGAAATCGTCAAAAAGACAATCGCGCCTTTTATAACCCTCGACAGCGATACACTAACGCTGTTATATTCACTTCATTACTCGCCTTCAAACTATCATCCAAAATAATGCTATTGCCCGATGAGCGGACGCTAAACTTATTTTGATTGGTTAAAAAGAAAATTGTATCGCCACCGAGTTGATGCGCTTTATTTTTCGTATCGTTGATTGCGCCCTCATTTAGCTCGGACTCGCTAAAAAAGCCGTTGTTTGTTTGCGTCCCATACACTTCGCCCAAATATTGGCAATCTGGCGTAGGCTCGTTTGTGGTGATGCGGACAACTCGCGCATCAGAGTTCAAAATATTTATCGTGCTACTGCAACCCGCCAAAAACGCCACGCCAATCGCTAAAATTACTCTTTTCATATTCACTCTCCATTATTTAATTTTTGAAACTTAAAGCGCAACTCATCGATATTTTCCATATTATCGGGGTCTGGGATAATCGCATCCACAGGGCACACCAAAACGCAGTTTGGCTCATCGTAATGCCCCACGCACTCCGTGCATTTATCAGGGTCAATAATATAGATTGGGTCATTATCGTCAATCGCTTCATTTGGGCACTCTTCCCTGCACGCATCACAAGCGATACATTCATCATTTATCATCAACGCCATTTTGTATCCCTTTTTTAAAATTTTAAAATTGCATTTATAGCATAAAATTTATTTGAAATCTATAATATTTTGCAAAAAAATCAAAGATTTATTTGGCGCAGAATCTGCCAAAATTTTTGGCGCGATAAAAATATTTGCTTTTAGCGCGAAATGCTCCCTTGTCCGCGCCAAAATCGCCACTTCCATACCCAAATGATAAGCATACTCTTGCAATGCCAAAAGTGAGGATTTTGGCAAAATCATAGGCGATAAAATCACGCCATCCGCGCCAAATACGAGTGCTTCCAAAATTTGATATTTGGAGATAAAAATGTCACTTTGCAAAATCAAAAATGGCGTATATTTTCTAATATCCGCCACTAGCGAAATGTCCTTTTGCAAGGCGGTATTTGCGATGATTGCGGTAGATTCTGCGTTTTTTGACAAAGATTGCGCTTCTTTTAGGGATTTTATGGATTTGATTTCTGCGTTTTTTAGAGTGCTAAAATCGCGTGGTGGCAGTTGATTTAGGCATAAAGAACGCCCAAGCACGCCGAACTCCACTTCATCCATCCGCTTCTCAACAATGCTTTTTGCCCGTGAGATGGCGGACTGCAAGTAGATTTTATGCAAAATATTACTGCAAAAAAGATTTATTTTGTCAAGCATTTTTCTATCATCTCTAAATGTGTTTTGATTTCTGCTTCGCCTTCGATGACTTCGCGCGGAATGTCATCCATCACCGCTTTTGCCTTGCTACACTCGCCATTTTTAAAGTGCCCCCACGCAAGGGAGTCTAAATACGCGGGATTTTTCGCATCCGTTTTTAGTGCGCGTTTTACATAGGAAATCCCCTGCGCTATGTCGATTTCATAATCAATTAGCAAATATCCCAAATAATTTTCAAAAATGTGATTTGATTTGTCTTTCAGCGCAAGGGCGAGATTCTGCGTCACCTGCGGAATTACGGCATTTTTATCATCCGCACTTTCAAATTTTATAATCCCCAAAATGCCTAAATAATGATTATTTTTCGTATCATCAAATGCCCTCTGTGCTATGCTTTTAGCGCGCACATAGTCCTTTTTACTCAAATAAATATCGATGGCAAAGTCCGCTTCTAGCGCGTTTTCAAGTTCTACGATTTTATCAAAGCGATTTTGCAAAAAATATAATTTTGCCAAATTTTTGGCATTTGTCTGCGAGCCTTTACGCGCATAAAAGTCCGCAAACAGCGCATCTAACTTATCTAGCGCATTTGAGTTTGCGCCAAGCTCTAATAAAACCTGCGCAAACCCCTCCCCCATCTCATCGCCAAAATGCTCCCTAAATAACGCAGAATCTACCTCTCCACCTTGCAAATCAATGCTTGTTACAAACAGCAAAATGCTTTCATTTTTTTTGTCATTATAGGCGTTTAGTAAATGCTCCCTTGCGCGCTTTGCGTCATTTTTCTGTATATATAAATTTGCAAGGGCGATATTATTTATCTCGCTATTTTCAAGTGCCACGACTTTTTGCAAAATCTCAATCGCGCAATCTGTATCATCCCTTAACAGAAATGCTTTGATTTTTAGGACTTCCAAATTATTTGGAGCGATTTTCAAAAAAGTCTCCGCAGAATCTAGCGCGTCTTTGTGCTCTTTTAGGCGCATTAGCGCGAAAATCTTTTCTTTTAAATATTCGATTTTTTGCGTATTTTTATACAAAGTCTCATAAATCTCAATCGCCCTTTTATCCTCGCCCAAATCCACCGCATCTAGCGCGTCTAAAATGTATTTATCCTCGTCAAATTTCGCGCTAGATTCTGCGAAAACTTGCGAAAAAAGTAAGATTAGTGTTAAAAAAAGTGCTTTCATTTCGCAGAATCTGCCTTTTTCGCAGAATCTAGGGCAGATTCTGCGCCCTCAACTAAAATGCGTTGCGAAAAATACGCCTTTTTACCCTCAATCTCAAACTCCACCAAAACCTTCCAATCGCCCTTTTTTAGGGATAATTCCTTTGAAACTAACTCGCCATCTTTGATTTGCAACTCGCCTAAATCCAAATTTGCACTTGAATCCGCAAAGCGAGTAATAAAAACCTTGCTATTTTGTGGGACTACGCGATTATTCGCAGAATCTAAAATCTCATACCGCAGCGCATTTGGCGCAAGAAGCGGGGGCGATTTGCGAGTGACACTGCGCGCAAGCGGGACTTTCTCCGCCCCATTTAGCGCGAAAAACTGATATTTTGCCTCTAACTCATTTTGCGCCCTTAAAATCATATTGATATTCCTATCGACTTCCTGCTTCGTGGAAAAATACGCATTGTCATAATCGGGCTTGTATTTTAGCGAAATGTAAATTGTCGCTAATATCCCGCAACACATAATCCCAAAAAATATCGCAATGCCAAGCGGATAGTAGTTTTTATCTTTCATTTTGAAGTCCTTTTAAAAAAATAAACAAAGGCAAAAAGCCCAAGTAGTGAAAATAACATTAGATACAAAATGCCCTGCGCCACGAGCTTTGCGCCCTTTTCATTTTTGGCGATATTGTGCTTTATCTCTACGCCAAAATTTTGCGCGATTAAATCCACCGCCTCCACATAGCCATTGAAAACAACGGCTGATAGCGCACCTACTTCGCTGTCCTTTTGTGGCAACAACGGCACCATATATTCCCAATAAATCTTTTTTTTGTCATCTTTTGTGAGAATGGATTCATCGCTTGTGATTATATCGATTTTTTTTTGATTTTTTATCGCTATAATCGCCACAAACGGCGTTTGCAAATCTTTCATCAAATAGCCCTTAAAATTATCATAAATTTCAAAAACTTTGCCATTTTTGCTAGGCGAATCGATTGCCACTACATAAAGATTCACATTTGTTTTGTTAAAAAGCTCTAATGAAGTTTTGTTGATAAAATCAATGGTTTTGTCATTTAAAATCGATGGTTGTAAAACAAAAGGCTGTGGCGCAGAATCTTTTGGGGTAGATTCTGCGATTTGTGAGATTTTCGCAGAATCTGCAAGTATAGATTCTGCAAAAATGATATTAAATAATAGGATTCCACGCAGAATCCACTTGCAAAAAACACCCAAATTATACCAAAAACAAAAACATATTTGGGATAAACGCAATCACAATCGAAGCGAGTGCCAAAATCACTAGCAACCCAAAAAGTGCCTTTTCTACGACATTATAATCCATTTCGCACCCCCTATTTTTGCTTGTAATGCTCTGCATTCGCAGAATCTATCATCGTTGCTTTTTGTGCGTCAATGCTGTAATAATTTGTCGCTTCCGCCTTTTGGACACCCACAGCGATAAATCCTAAAATCCCCACAATCGCCAAAAGTAGCACGACTGCGAGAAAAAATCCGCTCAATCCATTCAAACTAAAATATCCGCCATTCATCTTTCACCTCCCTAAAAATCCGACAAAATAAAGTTATTCAACGCTTTCTTTTGATGCTCGCTAAAATTCGCATAATCAAATGACGGCATTTTGCCAATCGCCCCTGCCTTGCCTCTTTTTAGCACTTCATCTAAAAATACAAAAGTCCCATAGGTTGTCAAATCAGGCGCAAATCCCTCAACCAATCCTTTGCCATCTTCGCCGTGACAAGCTACACAATGCGTAGCGTAAAGCGTTCTACCTTGCTCGATAGATTCTGCGTTTGCGGGGATTTTGGCGGTAGAGATTTCAGCCATCACAAAATCCGCGATATTTTTCGCCTCATCATCGCTCATTTCGATAGGCACCATCATCACGCCCGTGTAGTTCATACCTGCGCTACCTTCTTTGATGACTTTTAGGATTTGCTCTTTTCTGCCCCATTTATTTAAATCCGCCGCCTTGCCATTGATACCGCTTCTATCAAATCCGTGACATTGTGAGCACTGCACTTGAAAGATATTATCGCCCATTGTGATTAGCTCACTATCGCTCAAAGACGCCCATTTTGCTTGATATTTTGCATTGTAGTTTGCCACCTCGCGATTATACTCGCCGATTTGCGAATACGCATTTAGCGGGTAGCCCACGAAAATATACCACAATCCCCAAATAATAATACACAAAAATGACGCCGCCCAGCCGATAGGCAAGTCGTTTTTAAACTCTTTGATTCCATCCCAATCCTCATTAGTTAGCTCACCATCGTTGCTACTATTTTTAATTTTATTAAAATAAGTAGCCGTGATAAACGCCACCAAAACTAATATGACAAGTGCGCCAAGTAGCGCAAGTATCGTCATATTGTCGCTTAATAAATTTTGCATTATTGTTTCCTCCCTATTTCCCTAGATTCTAATGGCGTATCTGTGATATTATCATCTAACGCCAAACGAGCATATTTTTCGTAGTCCTTTGCGCCCGTGCGCTGTGCTTTATACATATAGAAAATATATGAATACAAAAACGCAACCAACGCAATAGTCGCTAAAAAATACGCCCACCCACGAAACTCAACTAACAACTCCAACATCGCCACACCTCTAATTTGCTGCTTGTGTGGTTGTGCCACCTGTGCGCCTTGCTTGGCTCAAACTCTTCATATACGCAATAAGCGCGACAATCTCTCTAACCTCGCCATTTTTATATGCGTCCTCAATGTCTTTGTTTTTCATTTCAAGGACAATCGCTTCTGCCTCGCGCATAAATTCTGCTTCGGCTTCTTTTAAAGTGCCTAATTTTGGATTATTTGGCATATCATAAGGCACACCAAATACGACTTTTTGCGTATAAGCGTCCGCATAGGCGGTTTCAAAATCTACCTTTTTAAAGAAATTATGCTGATAGTTTGGCATAATGCTTCCGGGCACGACACTCGCAGGGTCCCACATATGATTTGAATGCCAATCTGCGGCGTTTCGGCTATCCCCTACCCTATGCAAGTCAGGTCCGATTCGCTTTGAGCCCCACAAAAATGGTCTATCATAAGCATACTCGCCACTTAAACTATATGCGCCATATCTGTCTGTCTCTGCCTTAAATGGGCGGATTAGCTGTGAGTGGCAGTTGTAGCAACCCTCTTTCATATACACTTGCCTACCTGCGACTTCCAACACGCTATAAGGTTTTAGTCCCTCTAATGGGCGCGAAGTTTTCGCAAAGTTTGGCAATATCTCTACCAATCCCGCTATTGAAAACACTAGCAAAAACGCCACCGTGAAAAAGAATGGATTTCTCTCTAACCAATTAAACATATCCTTTTCCTCCCCTTAATTTTCTTGCATAGGTGTCGCAAATGCGGGTTCTTTGTCAATCTCTTTGGACGCTGTGATTGTCATAATGATATTATAAACAAACATAAAGAATCCAAGCAAATAAAGCACCCCAGCGACTGAACGAATCACATAATACAAATGCAAACTAGACACCGTGTCAATAAAGCTATAAAGCGGACTACCAAATTCATCAGTAGCACGCCACATCATACCTTGCGAAATCCCTGCAATCCACATACTTGAAAAATACAAAATGATTCCAAGCGTCATAATCCAAAATTGCATATCCATAACTTTTTTGGAGTAGATTTCGCGCTTAAAGATTCGCGGTGTGATATGATAACAAGCCGCAATGATTGTAAATCCTACCCAGCCCAAAACGCCATCGTGGACATGCCCTACAATCCAATCTGTAAAGTGCGCAAGAGCATTTACCGAGCGAATGGATTGAATCGGACCTTCAAGCGTTGATAACATATAAAAAGTCGAAGCCAACACCAAAAACTTAATGAGTGGCGATTCGCGTAATTGATGCCATTGTCCGCGCATCGTTAGAAGCATATTGATTGCTGTCCCCCAAGAGGGCAAAATCAAAATCACGCTAAACACAGAACCAAGCGTTTGCACCCAATCAGGCGTTGTGGAGTAAATAAGATGGTGTCCTCCCGCCCAAATATACACAAACATCAAACTCCAAAAGCTAAAAAGTGTCAGTTTATATGAGAAAATGGGCTGTCCAGATTCTTTTGGCAAGAAATAATACATAACGCCGATGATTGCGGAGGTAAAGACAAATGCAACCGCATTGTGTCCCCACCACCATTGCACCATAGCGTCATTTGTCCCTGCATAAAGCGATACAGAATGCCAAATACTCCCTACATTAGCCACTAGCCAAGTAGGAATCGCAAGGTTGTTAAAGATATAAAGCGCACTCACCGCCACAAAACTAGCGATAAAATACCAAAGGCTAATGTATAGCGTTTGTTCGCGCCTAACAGCCATAGAGCCAAAAAGGCTAACGCCCCAAAGCACCCACACCACGACAACAACCAAATCCAAAATCCAAGGCAACTCTGCGTATTCTTTGGATTGTGTGATGCCTAAAAGCAAGGTTACAACCGCAAGTGCGATTAAAACCAAGTAAATCCAAAAATGCAAAATCCCTATGATTTTCAAAAATGGGTGCTGATTGTAAGTGATTTTTAGCACTCTCTGCCCCAAATAATACCACGCAGCCCAAATCCCACTAAGCGTAAATCCGTAGATTACGGCATTTGTGTGGAGCGGACGCAATCGCCCAAACAATCCATACTCACCAGCGATATGATTAAGTGCTGGATATGCCATTTGAAAAGCGATGATGACGCCTACAAGCATACCAACTACGCCAAAAGCCAAAGTCGTCCAAAGAAACAGCTTTGCTATGGAATAATCATACTCTAATACATTCTCTGTATTCATATTTCCTCCTAACTTTAAAAGATAAATGCGATTATACTAAATAAATGCCTTAAATGTATATTAAAATGTCAATTTTTTGTGAATATTTTTTGCAGAATCGCAGAATCTTGCGTAGATTCTGCACTTTTTTGATATAAATTTATATTTTAGATTCTGCGTTTTTGCTAAAAATTTTTCAAAAATCGCACGAATTTTCGCAGAATCTCCCCAAATTTTCGCAGAATCTCCCCACGAAATCGCAGAATCTACTAAATTTCCGCAGAATCTCGCCCAAAAATCGCAGAATCTACTTCGTCTTTTTCGCCCTCTCTATGCCGTATCGCTTGCGTTTTTCCCACAAGCTTTTGCGCGAAATGCCTAGTTTCTTTGCCAAATCGATATCCGAGTAAATATTCTCATATTTTGAAATCACCATTTTTTCATACTCTTTGATACTCAAAATATCCCCGCCGAAATCCACGCCCGGACCGGAGCTTGTGATATCTGCGATATTATTAAACGCCAATTCTTCTTTTGAGATAAAGGACATCAAAATGCGGTGTTTGTTTAGTTTCCCCAAAAAGTCATTTCGCTCGCTTTTCCTAAGTCGCTCTAATCCCGTTAAATAAGTGATTGTGTTTTGATTGTTGCTTTTGCTTAAAAGTTCCTTGCAATCGATATCCGTGATGGTTTTAAACTCAAATTTGATTTGCTTCAATCTTGCATATCGCATCGCATAAATATCCGCACTGCGCTGTGAATTGCTGCGAATGATAAATGGGAGATTGTAAGTAAAAGGTATCGGCGTATCCAAAATACTCTCAACAAACTCAAAATAGTTTTTATAAAACACCACTTCTTGTTTTAATGAGCTGTAATGCTTGTAATGCTCGATTTTCCGCACTAGTTCATCAATCATAAATGGTTTTATAATATAGTCATAAACGCCCGCTTGAAGCATTTTTGTCGCGCTCTCATCGGCGATATAAGTTAGCATCATAATCACAACGCTATTTGGGAATAATTTTACGATATTTACGCAGTTTGTCGTGCATACATCGTAACTCATAAGCACCACATCAAAATGCGCATTTTTGTCAAATTTGAAATTCGCATCCTTTGCGATAACGCACTCATAACCCTTCTCTACGAGTTTATTGCTGATACTTTGCGCCAAATAAGTGTCATTTTCCATAATCAAAGTTTTCATTTTCGAGTTCCTTTGCGTTACAAAATTACAAGATTTGAAAAATAAAAGCGAAATATTAGCATAAAAACTTAAATCTACAACAGATTCTGCGTTTTTTTGTCATTTCAAGGCGAATCGCAGAATCTCACGTGTTTTTTTGTCATTGCGAGGCAGTTTGAGCGAAGCGAAAACAACGAAGCAATCCAAGATTCTGCAAAATCACAGAATCTAATGCAAAAATTACCCACCCCCCTAAATCCCCCTCCGCAAGGGAGGGGGAATAAAATCGCAGAATCTGCCACCACTTCGTCATTGCGAGGCAGTTTGAGCGAAGCGAAAACAACGAAGCAATCCACAAAAAATAATCATATGGATTGCCACGATTCTGCTACGCAGAATCTCGCAATGACGGGATTTTTTCGCACTAGATTCTGCGTTTCTCACACATTTCGCAGAATCTCGCGCCAAAAATTCCACAGAATCTCTACAAAACCCCTCACTGCTTTATCGTCAGCAAAGTCTCTATCATTCTATCAATCGTAGTGATAACCTTCGCATTTGCCGCATATCCGCTTTGAAATTTGATGAGATTTACCATCTCTTCATCGATACTTACTTGACTAATCGCCAAATGCTCTTTTTTCACCGCCGCAAGGACGCTTTGCTTGGTATCAAGCAGAGTGCTGACTTCATTTGTATCAGTCGCCACTTTGTCTGTTAGGAATTGAAAGTATTCAGGCACACTCATCTCTTGCTTTTTCCCACGCACGGGGTAAAACTCGCTACTTTTATATTGCAGTTCTAACATCATTGTGGCAATCTCAAAGTTCCCGCCCACAGGTGCCTTCCACTGACGAATCAAAGTCGGGTTTTTTTCATACTCCGCTTTTAGCGCGATATCATTTGCATTTCTCCCCTCCAAAAAGCGATTTATGCCAATCGCCCCGACAAAATTACTGCCCTTATCCTCGATACTTACGCTAAATCCAAGCGATGGATTTTTCGCCAAAATGCGAAACTGCCTCGCTTCATTATCATAATGCGCGGTGAAATAGTCATCAAAGTCATTTAGCGGATTATTATCGGCGTTGTCATCATCGCTGTGATTTAGCGCATCGACAATGTCCTCCATCGTGGTAATGCCATCGATTTTTACATTTTTTCGCAGAATCTCATCGCCCTTTGCGTTATAAATAATCACATCAAATCCGCCGTTTTTGATATTATAAATGGAGTTTGAAAGCACTTGATTTTTATCAATCGCTAGTTCATCGCTTAATATTTCATTTGTCGCACTTTGGGCATAAACGCCATTTGTCGCTTCGATAAATCCTTGCGCGAAAGTATCCAAAAGATTGATATAATCTTGCAATTTGCCAATTTTCCCGCCATTTTTACCATAACTCACCAAGTCAAGCAACGCACCCGCTTTTCCGCCTACGATTTTATCCGTGATATCCGTGTGCTTATGGTCAAATCCCTTAAAATAAATCGTATATAATCCATCGTCATTATCGCTATTATCCGCCACAAGCGGATGATGATGGACGCCATCTACGATATTAAATCCACCTGCGATATTTAGCGTGTATCCAAAATCAAAGTCCGCACTTTTGGAGTTTAGGCGGGATTGACTTTTTAATTTATCTTTAAAAACGCTAGAACCGATGAGTTTTGAGAGGTTGAATTCTAACTCATCTCGCCTATCGCGCAGTTCATTTGCCTGTTTTAACTCATTTGCATCTTCCATCTCTGCTAATTTGCGGTTAATCTCTGCGATTTGCTTTGCGATGGCATTTATTTCCTCAATCGTCACGCGCAACTCTTCGCTATGCTTTATTTGCAAATTAAAGAGGCGATTTCGCGTGTCTTTGACATTTGTGATAAGCGTTTGCGTTTTTTGCGCCAAAACCTGCTTTTGCGCAGAATCTGATGGATTTTTCTCCACATCTTTCCACGCATTGAAATATGCTTCGATATCGTTATAAATCCCCACACCATCGACTTCGGGGAAAAATGCACTCGCCTCACGCAACGCGCTAAATTGCGTGTCGTAGTTTTGCGCATCGCTTGCTGCCTTGCGGTAGCGCGAAAAGGTGAATTCATCGTGGATTCGCTGAATTGTCTCCACATCCACGCCCCGCCCCAAATTATATTTTTGAAAATAAAGCGGAGTTTCAGGCGAAATCACCACCCTTTGGCGCGAGTAAAACTCATCGCTAGCATTTGCGATATTATTGCCCGTCACATCCACCATTAGTTGATGTGCGTGTAATCCCGTGCTAGAAGTGTTTAGCGATGATAGAATGCCACCCATTTTATGCCTCACATCTTATAAAATCCGCGTGATTTGCGCTAATATTGCCATATTTTTGCCCGACTTGATTTGGCATAATCGCCCCCACTAGCGAGTTATAAAACTCGCTCACCGCAACGACACTTTTTGCATACGCCTTATTCAAAACTCGCAGTTCTTTTAAACTCGTCCGCATTTCATCGATGATTTTCATCGCATTTTCATCCAAAAGTTCATCAATACCCTTGTTTGGGTGCTTTGCCATCATTTCACGCATCGCAGAATCTGCCTTTGATTTGTTTATTTTAAAAGATTCAATAAGATTATTTTTGTCATCAAGGCGCGAGAAAATCGCCTCGTGCTTTGCTTTTTTAATATCATCCATATCCAAAATGCTAATTTCAATAAGTGCCACTAAATCGCTCACTGCGTTTTGCAAATATGAATGTAACATTTTCGTCCTTTTTGGATTCTGCGATTTTGGTGCAGATTCTGCGATAGATTCTGCGATTTTTGTGCGATTCGCAGAATCTGCTAAATTATCTATAAACCTTCATATCCAAAAGCAAATCTTGTGCCATTTTATCGGCGGTTTTGTTGATATCGATTTTATACGCGCCGTTTTCTACATCTTTTTTAATATTTGTAACTTTATCATTTTGCGTATCGGTGCTTTTCGCAGAATCTGCGACTTTTTCATTTTGATTATTTGGTAGATTCTGCGTTTGCATTGAGTGCGGTGCAAAAGGGGTATTCCTAACTATCATTGCTTAACTCCAAAAAAATATTTTAGATTTTATAATCGACAAAATATTTGAAGTTATTTAAACGCTTTTGAAATATCCTTTAAAAACTGCCCCACATCGTCATAACTCGCATTTCTCGCGCCATCAAACAAACTCATATCCGCATTTGTGTAATTATGCAAATGCGCGATAAGAAATGTCATCCCGTATAGAAACACCACAAATGCGACACTTGGGAATATCCAATCTTTCATTTTGCAACTCCATCTATATTTTTTAAAATTTTTATGTATAATGCCAAATTTTATTTAAAAATAAAGGGGCATTTATGGCAAAAATACTACTTTTTTTATTCACACTTACATTCGCATTTGGCGCGACTAGCACGAATAAAATTTGGGATAAAGGGCAAACTTTCTTGCAGTTTTTAGAAGCACATAATATTCCGTCATCGACATATTGGAATCTCCACGCCGAGGATAAGGAACTAACCGCAGAGATTTACGCCGGAGTGCGGTATTACACGCTAAAAAATAATGAGATTCTGCTCCAAGCACTAATCCCGCTAAATGACGAAATGCAAATCCACCTTTACCGCGATGGTGGCGAGTATAAAGTCGATTTTATCCCTGTGAAATACTTTAAATCAAGCGCGCAAATCGCCATCTCCATCCAAAAGTCCCCATATCAGGATTTATACGAACTCACAAATGACACAAATTTATCAAATGAATTTGTAAATATCTACAAAAACTCCATAAATTTCTCAAAAAGCGTTTTGAAAAATGACAAACTCGCGCTAATTTATGACTACAAATACCGCTTGGGACGCTCTTTTGGCAGTCCGGATATAAAAGCAGCGTTGATTGAGACAAATCGCAAACCAAACTTTCTTTTCGCCCACACAAATGGCAAATATTACGATGAAAAGGGCAATGAAAAGCAGGGATTTTTGCTAGGACTTCCCGTGCCGGGCGCAAGAGTCTCATCGCCATTTTCGCTAAATCGCAAACACCCCATTTTAAAAGTGCGCCGTCCGCATTATGGTATCGATTATGCTGCGCCCACAGGCACGGCAGTTCGCGCCGCTGCGGGTGGCAAAGTCGTCTATGCCGGGAATAAAAGCGGATATGGAAAAGTTGTCGAAGTGGCGCACGATAACGGATTAAAGACGCTCTATGCGCATCTAAAAACTTTTAGCGTGAAAAAAGGACAGAAAGTAAAAAGCGGACAAAAAATCGCGCAAGTCGGCAGTAGCGGGTTAAGCACGGGACCGCATTTGCATTTTGGACTTTATAAAAATAATCGCCCAATAAACCCTGCTTTGAGTATCAAAACAACAAAAAGCATTTTAAACAAAGATGAAAAAAAGGCATTTTTAGCAAACGCAAAGACGCTTGAAAACAAACTCAAAGTCGCCATTATGGAGAATTTCAGCGGAGAAGCACCAAGTTATTTCGCCAAAGTAGCGCAATGATTGATAAAAACAGCATAGAACTCCGCAAATGCGAGGATTCGCGCTATATTGAAGTCTGCGAAATGCGCTACATTGAAAACGGCGTCCCCAAACGCTGGGAGGTTGTCAAAAGTAGCGACAGCGTTGCAATTTTGATTTACAACACAGATTCTGCGAATCTTATCATCGTCCGCCAATTTCGCCCCGCCGTGTTTTTACGCAATAATGATGGCTATATGTTTGAGCTTTGCGCGGGGCTTGTGGATAAAAAGGGCAAGAGTTTAGAGCAAATCGCAAAAGAAGAGGTGCTTGAAGAGTGCGGATTTGAAGCGCAGAATCTACAAAAAATCGCAGAATTTTACTCATCTGTCGGCACAAGCGGGAGCAAACAAAGCGTTTTTTATGCCGAAGTTTGCAACGCCGATAAGCGCACAAATGGCGGTGGAATCGATGATGAGTTTATCGAAATTATCGAAATCCCGCGAGATTCCGCGCTAAAATTTTTGCAAACGCCAAATATCACGCCGTCTTTGGGATTTGCGTTTTTGTGGTTTATAAGGGAGAAGTTATGAAAAAAATACTTTTAGCGATATTTGCGCTATTTTTTAGCGCGTGTGATATCGCAGAATCTACGCCAAAAAACTACTCTTTGATAAGTTTGGGAGGCAAAAAAGTGACATTTTCTCAAAAGGAAAATTTGCTATCCGCAAACGGCAATCGCCCTTATTTGCTTCTCTTTTTAAGTTCGTGGTGTGATTATTGCTTGGGACAGGCGCAGCACATCGCAAATATTAACGCAGAATTTGGCGAGGAAATCAATGTCTATGGGATTTTTGTGGATAAAGATGAAAGCGAAGAGACGCTTAAAAAATTCGTAAATGATTCGGGCGCAAAATTTGAGTGGTTTTACAAGGGTGATATTGCCAAGCTTGTGGAAAATTACCACATTTCGACATTTCCATTTATGCTACTTTATGACAAAAATGGCAATCTCAAACAAAGCTACGATGGGCTAACGCCCGAAGAAATGATTGCATTTGACATAAAACGCATTTTGGGAGAAAAGTAATGTTTTCGTTTTTTAAGAAAATTATGGGGCGAGATTCTGCGGATTTGGCGGATTCTGCGCTAGAAATCACAAAAGATTTGCTTGAAGAGCGTTTGATTGAGTGCGACATTGAGTATGAAATCATCGAGGGCATTTTAGATTCAAGCGGGGCGAAAATCAAACGAGGCGATTTAGAGGCAAAATTGCGCGGATTTTTGGGCGAAGTGAAAGCGTTGCGTGAGATTCATACCAAACCGCTTGTGCATTTAATAATGGGCGTAAATGGCGCGGGGAAAACCACCACAATCGCAAAATTAGGGCAGATTTACAAGGCACAAGGGCAAAAAGTCATCTTTGGCGCAGGGGATACATTTCGCGCTGCCGCTGTGGAGCAACTTTGCGCGTGGGGCAAACGGCTAGAAATTCAGTGCGTTAGCTCCAAATTTGGCGCAGACCCTGCGGCTGTGGCATTTGATAGCATTAGCGCGGCAAAGTCAAGGGGCGCAGATGTCGCATTTATCGATACTGCGGGGCGATTAGAAAACAAAATCAACTTGCAAAATGAGCTTAAAAAAATCGCAAACACTTGCCAAAAAGGCATTGGCGATTTTTACAAAATCCTAATATTAGATGGCACACAAGGCACAAGCGCAATCAATCAAGCAAAAACATTCAACGAAATTTTGGCACTTGATGGCATAATCATCACAAAGATGGATGGCTCAAGCAAGGGCGGGTGCATTATTAGCATTGCAAAAAGCCTAAAATTGCCCATTTTGTTTGTCGGCACGGGCGAGGGCGCAAATGACTTAATCCCATTTGACAAAGAATGGTATGTGAAAAATATGATGGATTATGTGTTTAGCGCAGAATCGCAGAATTTAGGCGCAGATTCTGCGAAAATCTAAATAAAATGGCAAAAGTAAAAAGCATATTTGAATGTCAGCATTGTGGCGCACAAAGCACAAAATGGGCTGGCAAATGCGCTAATTGCAATTCGTGGGATAGCTTTGTAGAGATTAAGCCAAAAGATTTGGAGGTGCTAAAAAAGGGCGAATCGCAAGGCATAAGCGAATCAAAACCAATCGCTTTAAGCGAAGTGCAAATCGATAGTATTTCGCGTTTTAGCAGTGGCGAAGATGAGCTAAATATCGTGCTAGGCGGGGGAATCGTGCCGGGCGGACTTTATCTAATCGGCGGCTCACCCGGCGTTGGTAAATCAACGCTACTTTTAAAAACTTCGCTAAATCTAGCGCAAAAAAAATCTGTCCTTTATGTCAGTGGCGAGGAATCAGCTAGTCAGATTCGCCTACGCGCTGAACGACTTGGCAAAATATCCAAAAATCTTTTTTTGTTAAATGCCATTGATTTGGAGAGCATTGAGGAAAATTTGCGCTCTGGCAAATATGAAGTTTGCATCATCGATAGCATTCAAACGATGTATAGCTCTGCGATTAGCTCTGCGCCCGGTAGCGTGTCACAGGTAAAAGAATGCACTTTTTTGCTTTTGCGCCTTGCAAAAGAGTTGCAAATTAGCATTTTTATCATCGGGCATATTACAAAAGAGGGCTCTATCGCGGGACCGCGAATCTTAGAGCATATGGTGGATTGTGTGCTTTATTTTGAGGGCGACCCGAGCCGTGAGATACGAATCTTGCGGAGTTTTAAAAATCGCTTTGGGGCGACAAATGAAGTCGGTATTTTTGAGATGAATGAAAATGGCTTGGTTAGCGCGAAAAACGCTTCAAAGCTATTTTTTAGTCAGCGCGAATCTGTTGTAGGGAGCGCGATTAGCGTGGTTTTGGAGGGTAGCCGTCCTATTGTGCTTGAAATTCAGGCATTAGTTAGTGAGAGCAATTTTCCGCGCAGAAGTGCCACAGGCTTTGAGCTAAATCGCCTAAATATGCTGCTTGCGCTTTTGGAGCGCAAACTAAATGTCCCGCTTGGGCATTATGATGTGTTTGTGAATGTCGTAGGTGGTATAAAAATCTCTGAAACAAGCGTGGATTTGGCGTTAATCGCGGCGATTATTTCGTCATACAAAAATCGCCCTTTGAGCGCGAAAAGTGCCTTTATCGGCGAGGTTAGCTTGGTAGGCGACATAAGGGAGGTTAGCAATATTGATTCGCGCCTAAAAGAGCTTGAATCCTATCAATTCACAAGTGCCATTATCCCCAAAAAGCCCAAAAACGCCTACAATCTCAAACTTTTCAGCGCAAATGATGTAACCAAAATTTTAGAGTGGATGTGATGAGAATTGCGCTAATTTTGATAATGCTTGCCTTTTTAGATTCTGCGCTTTACGCAGAATCTAGCGCAGAATCTAGAAAAACTCGCACCATAAAAACCATAAACACAAAATCACTCAAAAACGCAGAATCTACCAAAAAAATCACGCCAAAATCCACAGATTCTGCGAAATCCACCAAAGCAAAGCAAACTGCGAAATCCGTCAAATCCGCAGATTCTGCAAAATCCACGAAATTAAAGCAAACTGCGAAATCCGCCAAATCCACCAAATCCGCGCAATCCAAGCAATCCGCAATCAAACAAACCACAAAGATAAAAAAATTAGGTTACCGCAACATCACCATTGACAACATCAAAAAACCCAAAAAAGACGCCATAGACTTCTTTGTGGGGGCGAGTTTTGGCATTGAGTTTGTGAATATGGAGCGCATTGTAGAGGATGGCAACCGCGCAAAAGAGGGCGCAAAGTCACTGCACGGAAGCGCGTCCTTTGGCATAAAGGGCGGGATTTTGAGCGAGGAAAAGTGGCTAGGCGGGCGATTTTACGCCGAAATGTCGTATATGAAAATCCCAAAGTTTAATGTGCTAAATGTCGGCGTGGATTTGGACTTGTTAATCAAATATTACGAAGCGAAAGAGTGGAAAATCGGCGGATTTATCGGCGCTGGGGGCGGGATGAATATGGCGTGGGTGGCAGATTCTGCACTAAATAAAAATGGCGAAAAGGCACTGATTTCGGTGGGGTGGGTGAATTTGGGACTTGCGAGATTTGTATATTACCATCGCACGGGCATTCATAGTGCCGAGCTAAATATCAAAATCACCTATGTGACGCCGACAATCTACTCTCTAAAAGACAAGGCAAGTGGCGTAACCACGAGCTACAAGGCAGGGGCGAGCAGTATGGCGTTTAGTTATGTATATCAGTTTTGATGGGTTTTTTAGCGTAGATTCTGCGAATTTAATGCGAGATTCTGCGAACGCAGAATCTTAAAAATTTCCCCCTCCCTTGCGGAGGGGGATTAAGGGGGTGGGTAAAATATTTCGTCATTGCGAGTCCTTGCCAAAGGCAAGGGCGAAGCAATCCAAAAAAAATATTGTCATATTGAGCGAATGCGAAATATCTCACAATAAAAGAGATTCTTCGCTTTCTACGAAAGCTCAGAATGACAAAAAAATTTCCCCCTCCCTTGCGAATGCGAATCCCAAATTTCCCCCTCCCTTGCGGAGGGGGATTAAGGGGGTGGGTTAGATTCACAAAAAATAGCAATGCGAAATTTTCAAATAGCGACTTTACCCACCCCCAAACCCCCTCCGCAAGGGAGGGGGCTTAAATTTGACTCAACTCCGCAAGGGAGGGGGACAAAAAGCAGTTTCTATGATTCGCCGAATCTCGCAATGACATAGAAAGGCAAATCCAACCCACGCAGATTCGCGTCATTCTATCCCAATCGCTGCGATTTTTGATTCGACTTGCAAGGATTTATGCAAGGTTTTGATTACTCGCTCAAAGTGCGCATAATCGATTGATTCGCCTTTGTGGGATTTCAAATACTTATCCAAAACAGCGTAGCCACCGATTTTATACGCCCACACTTCCGCGCTCACATTCTCAAAATACAAACTCGCATTGACAAAAAGCCGTTTAGATTCGGCATTGTAGGCGATTTTTTGTATCTTTTCATTTTTGTCGCTCAAATCGCCAAAAAGCGGTTCGCCCACAGACTCACCGCTCAAATCCACGCGCATTAGGTGCAAATCGACTAGATCACACCCAAGCGCACTCAACGCCAAAAAGTCTTTTTTGGACTTTACAAATGGCACTTTTGGGAAGTCGATTTTCAAAAAATCCACATATTTTTCTCTATAATCTTTGTGATAAAGCACCGCATAAATGTAGCCCAAAATCACTTCGGGTGCGTAGATTTGCCCATATTTTTTATCCACAAATGCGCGAAACTCAGGCGTAAAGTTTTCTACCATAGATTCCCCTCCCCTTGCGGGCGATTCGCCCTCTTGTTCCCCTCCCCTTGCGGGAGGGGGTAGGGGTGGGGTATATTTTGATTTGGTAGTTGATTTACCCACCCCCAAACCCCCTCCGCAAGGGAGGGGGCTTAAATTTGACTCAACTTCGCAAGGGAGGGGGCTTTTTGATTCGCTTTTAGGTTCGTTTTCGATTTTTAGGTAAAGTGGATAAATATAGCTCCCGCTACCTGTCAAATGCAAATCAATGACATTATTTGCCACAAAAATATTGTCAATTTGTTGCAATTTGCAACCCCTATCGCACACTAGCCCCACATTTTCATTTTGTGGATTACTCATTTGTTCCCCTCCCCTTGCGGGAGGGGCTAGGGGTGGGGTATATTTTGATTTGGTAGTGTTTTTACCCACCCCCAAACCCCCTCCGCAAGGGAGGGGGCTTAAATTTGACTCAACTTCGCAAGGGAGGGGGCTTTTTGATTCGCTTTTAGGTTCGTTTTCGATTTTTAGGTAAAGTGGATAAATATAGCTCCCGCTACCTGTCAAATGCAAATCAATGACATTATTTGCCACAAAAATATTGTCAATTTGTTGCAATTTGCAACCCCTATCGCACACTAGCCCCACATTGTCATTGCCTAAAAAATGCTTCATTACTTCATAACGCGGTCTGCCCAAAAATCCACTAGATTGTGAAGTGTAATAAGTCCAGCGAAAATCAAATGGGCGATAGTGAATCTTTATGTAATTATTTGGGTTATTGTTTGTTTTTTCTAAATCATTTTTAGCTTTTTGAATCTGCCAAACACTTTTAGAATCATCGCCCAAACCAAATTCTTTTCGTGCGGATTCGCAATCCAAATTCATAAATTTTGTAATGTTGTTTTTGAGTTCTTGTAAGGATTCTTGCGAATCTGATTTTGAAATGCAAAAACTATCTTTACCACTTGTAATGCCCACATTCGATAGCTTAAAAATATCCTTTACGCTTATGCCCTTTTCATATTCAGCGCGTAAGGATTCATTTTGCGGGATAAAGAGATAAAATGGGGCTTTTGGTGAAAGTTCGCTCCATTCGATAGATTCAAGCCCATTGCTTTGCAAAAAGGCGTATTTGTCCTTGCGTTTGCCGTATAGGTCGTAGTGGTAGATTTGGGCTAGATTAGATTCACTATCTTTTGCGTGAGAACCCCGCCCTAAATCCCTCCCGCAAGGGGAGGGACTTGCATTTTGTTCCCCCTCCCTTGCGGAGTTTGAATCAACTTGTTCCCCCTCCCTTGCGGAGGGGGTTAGGGGGTGGGTAGATTTTGTGTCAGCAAAATCAGATTCCAAAGTCTCTTTAATCACATATAAAACGCCCTCTAAATTTTCTAAAATTTCATTATTCCAAAAACGCAAAATTCTAAAATTTTGTGATTCTAAATAAAAATCTCTTTGAATGTCAGGGTGGTTTAGTGAATCTTTACCCACCCCCAAACCCCCTCCGCAAGGGATGGGGCTTAAATTTGACTCAACTTCGCAAGGGAGGGCTTTTTTGCCATTCTCTTGTTCCCCTCCCCTTGCGGGAGGGGGTAGGGGTGGGGTAGAATCTTGCAATAACAAATCAGGGATTTTTGCGTGTTGTCCGCCATCACATTCGATAATAAGCCGTTTTTCTAAACACACAAAATCTGCAATATATTTAGAATCAATCACAAATTGCCGTCTAAATCCAAAGCCTAACTTTTTATTTCGCAATTCTTGCCAAAGTTTGTTTTCTGCGTCAGTGGGATTTTTGCGCATTTGTCGGCTAAATTCTTTCATATATGGTGCAAGTTGTCGGTGGTTTGGTGTTTTTTTGGTTTTACCCACCCCCAAACCCCCTCCGCAAGGGAGGGGGCTTAAATTTCGCTCAACTTCGCAAGGGAGGGGGCTTTTGGATTCGCCACTTGCAAGGGAGGGGCTTAAATTTCGCTCAACTTCGCAAGGGGGGGTTTTTCGATTCGCCTCGCAATGACGAATCAGGGCTTTTTGATTCGCCTCGCAATGACAAAGGCAACTTCACAAACACACTTATACACACGCCTTGCATAATGTCAAAGACATTGTCATCTTTGCTGCCATCGGGCGCGACTTCTTTTTTGCGTGCGTTGCCGTGCAAATCCACAATGTAGATTTTATCAAAGGTGTTTAGCAAATGATAGCGCATACCGCGAAATGTGGGATTGTCTAAAAAGCTATTGTTGCTGATAATTGCGATAATGCCACTATCTTGGGACTCGATTTTTGACTCGGCGAATCGAATGAATTTCACATAATCATCTAAAAGCCACTTGGGCGTTTTCTCATTTTGGAGCTTACGCGCTTCGTAAATGCCCCTAAAATCCTTTTGCTTTGCTTTGTCGCTTGGGTTTGCAAAATAGGATTTTATGATGCGCTGTGCTTCGCTGTTTAGATTCGCGCTATTTGGCTCTAAACCATAGGCGATTTTGACTTCGTCCTCATATAGCCCTTTGTTTGCGCTAGCTCCGCTATATGGAGGATTGCCCGTGATGATTAAAATCTGCTGTTCTTTTAGATTTTGCGCACCTAAAAATTCAAGGGCTAGTTCATACATACCTGCAAAAAGGTTTGATTTGGTGTTTTGCTCATCTTTGGCGGATTTGGCGTAGATTGTATTTGTAAGCAAAATGTTGAGCTTTTCATTGTCATCTAATGGGGCGTTAAATTCCTCTTTGAAAGATTGTGAGATTTTAAGGTGTGCGATAGTGTATGGGGCGATAAGAAACTCAAAGCCACTGAAACGATTTAGCAAGTTTTTGGGTTTATAATGGAGCGAATTTTGCGGAGTGGATTGCAACGCTTTGCGAAAGGCTTGTAGCAAAAATGTCCCTGTGCCTGTGGCAAAATCTAAAAGCGTGATATTGTCATTATTTAGCGCGCTGCCTAGTCCTTTTGCTTCGCCAAAGTCGCTTTTAAGCGTAGAGTCAATCGCATTTATGATAAAGCTCACAACCGCAAATGGTGTATAATACACGCCACGCAACTCGCGCAAATGCGGGTCGTATTGGCTTAAAAAAGTCTCATAAAAATGCAAATATGGGTCTTTGTGTAAATAATCGCCAATCAAATCTTTATCCGCGATTTTGTTTAATTCTAGCGTAATTTGTGCGGGGTCAATGTGATTTATAATGCTTAAAATCTCTTTTATAAGCCATTTTAGCGAATCTAACTCATCTAAATTATCCAAAAATCCGCTCATAGCGCGAATCAGCGGAAAGGATTTGGGGATAAACTTTTTGGCATTGTATAAATCGATAAATTCGCCTTGCGTGGCGTTTGGCTCTATGGAGTTGTTTAGCCGTGCCAAAAAGAGCGCGTAAGTGAGCGTTTGAGCGAAACTATCGCAAAAGGATTCAAAATCCAAATCTTTGTATAAAATATCCCTAAAATTTTGATAAAGCGTGGAGATTTGGGGATTTTGCGGGTTTTCTATGAGATTGTCTTTGATAAGGCGTGTGCGCTGTGCTAGGGCGTTTGCAAATTCTAGGGCGGTGTTTATGGACTTTGGAGTTGCGCTAAAAAAGAGTGCGAAAAAATCTAAGATTTCGCTTTGTTTGGATTCTAGGGCGGATTTGTTTTTGAGAATTGCTTGAATCTCATTTAGGGCGCAAATGGTGATTTCTTGTGTGATGTGGATTTTGCCTTTGTCATCTTTGGCGATGCGTAAAAAGCGTAGATAATCTGTGAGAATGAGATTGTCGCTTAAAGTGAGATATTTGGCGATTTGGGCTTTGCTGTCTTTGTTTGCCTCATCGATTAGTCGTGCTAAATCCGCATTTACGCGCTTATTTTCAATGTAGCCTAGCGATAAGCCGTTTTGTTGAATGAGAAAATCAGGCGCACCTGCCTTGTTTTCGCTTTTGTCATTGTTTGGCTCGTGGATAATGGCAATTTTGCTAAAATCTTTGTGGCTTTGGGTGAGATTCTCCAAAATCGCCTTAAATAAATTCTCTAACGCGCTTCGGTGTGTGTGCTCTTTGTCGCCTTCGCTAATGTTTTGAATCGCGTGTAAATAATCGCTTAAAAAATCCATAGAGTGCCTTTAAGATTCGCTTTAAATTTTGCAAAAACTTTGCAAAAATAAAATGCGGATTATAGCATTTTTTGTGAATGATTTTTGAGTGAATCTGTAATGTGATAATTTTATTGATTGGCTTTTATGATATTGCGCGAATCTATCTTTTAGATTCGCGGGGTTTGGATGGTTGCTTCGCTTCGCTCGCAAATTCTATGGATTGCTTCGCCCTTGCCTTTGGCAAGGACTCGCAATGACGGAAAAACACATTAGATTCTGCGATTTTTACGCGATTCGCAGAATCTAATTGCAAAAATTACCCACCCCCTTAATCCCCCTCCGCAAGGGAGGGGGAAAAATTAGAGATTTTTCGCTTATTTCACTCCCTCAGAATGACAATTTTTTTTGGCAGATTCTGCGTTTCATACTTTTCCCAAATCCTTCAATGTCTCAAAAAATATTCGGCGATTTTTTTGCTATCATTTGTTTGTGTAAGAGATAAAGAGAGCAAAATCCGTGCTTTTTGCGGGGATAAGTCCCGCGCGGAGATGAAATCCAAATCATCCACTTTGACAAATCCGCTTTTCACCCGCGAGGCGATGACTATTTTTAGTCCCTTTTTTACGAGCAATTTTAGCGCGTTTTTATGCGCGGAGCAAATGCTCCCGGCACCGCTGCAAGCGATTATTATGCCTTTTGCGCCGTTTGCAAAAAGTGCCTTTGCGGAAATTAGCACTCCATCGCCTGCGTAACTGCAAAGCACATCGACTTTTGGCAGAGTTTTGCGCTTTGCAATATTAAATGCGGGCGATTTCGCGCGAATTCCTAAAACGCGACTAAAAATCGCCTCCCCATCCACAAAGCACCCCATTTCGCCAAACTCAAAGGCATTCACATTCATCGTGTGCGTTTTTTGCACCTCCCTTGCGCGAAAAATCCTATCATTCATCGCCACCATCACGCCACTTGCGCGTGGATTTGCCGCCAGAGCAACGGCATTATAGAGATTTCGCCCACCATCAGCACCACTTGCGCCAAATGGGCGCATTGCACCCGTTAGCACGATTGGTTTATCGCCCTTCATCACCAAATGCAAAAAATACGCGCTCTCTTCCATCGTATCCGTCCCGTGCGTGATAACCACGCCATCGGCATTTTTTAGCGCATTCTCGCAGTGCCGTGCGAGTTTTAGCAACGCCCTATCATCAATCTCACAACTATCGATATTTGCGACTTGCTTAAATGTGATTTGCGCTAAATTTTTGATTTCTTTTGTGGCATTTATTAGTGTCTCAATGCCAAGCACACCTGCTTTATATTTCGTGGTGGTGAAAATATCATCTGCTTTACCTGCTATCGTCCCGCCTGTGGCAAGAATCGCAATCTTTGCCAAATCCCTAAATGCTCCACTTTTCACATAAACTTTTGGAGAGTTCATCGCTGTTTTTAAACTGCGTTGCTTTAATAATGCTTAAAAACCCATCCACCGCGCTTTTAAAGTCATCATTGATTATCACAAAGTCAAAGTTTTCTATGCTTTTGATTTCATCGCTCGCAGTTTTCACGCGCCCACTAATCACCTCCGCAGAATCTAGCGCACGACTTTTTAGTCTCGCCTCTAATTCCGCCAAACTTGGCGTAGTGATGAAAATCGAAGTGGCATTTGGATAATGCGCCTTTATCGCCCTCTGCCCTACCACATCGATATCAAACACAATGATTTTCCCCTCTACCCTTGCCTTTGCAACCTCGCTTTTTGGCGTCCCATAATAATTATTATGCACCCTCGCCCACTCTACAAACTCGCCCTTTTCTATCCCGCACTCAAACGCCTCAACGCTAATAAAATTATAATGCACTCCGCAAATCTCGCCATCTCGCCTCTGCCTTGTGGTAGATGAAATCGAAAAGTAGAGATTTGGCATTTGCCTAAATGCTTCCTTGCAGAGCGATGACTTTCCCGCACCGCTCGGACCTGAGATGATTATCATTTTTTCGTGGGGAAAGTGATGTTGATTGTGATTTGAACGCCACTTAATAAATCGCGGAGTTTATCGATGGGGAAAGTTTTGATAATCTCTGCTAAGTCCAAATTATCGCCGATTGTGATTTGCCTATTTTGCGGGATGGATTGTGCGTTAAGATTCTGCGGATTTTGCGTGTTTTGCGGATTTGGCGTGAAATTTTGCGGTGCAGAATCTGCGAAATTTTGCGGATTTGGCGTGAAATTTTGTGCGAAAATCGCAGAATCTCCCGCATTTTGCGCGAAAATCGCAGAATCTCCCCCAAATTCTTGCACTTCGCCCTCGCCAAGTGCCTCGCTTAACGCCTCTTGCGTTAGTGATTGCAACTCGTTATTATTCATTGAAAAATTATTCGCAGAAACGCTATTTGCCGAAAAATCATTCGCCGAAAAATCAGCAGGAAAATTCGAGGTAAAATCAGCGGGGAAATCGCCACCCTGCGGAGCATTCGCATTTTGCGTCTCATCCAAAATGCCATTTATCGCATCAATCTGCTCCCTATCCAAAACCTTTGGCGACTTATCCTGCAACGCCCGCTCTTGCAGTAGCAAAAGTGCCTCATCATCGAGTTTTTCTAACTCGCTTTCACTCAAATCATTGATATCCTTTATCTCGCCACTCTCATCAATCGGCAGTCCTAGCATATTGTATTGCTCTTGCGAAAAATCATCCATTTGAAAATTCGGCGAAATGGACTGCATTTCGGCATTTATGCCTTGCGAAAAAGTGGCGTTGAAATCATCATTTATCTCCATCTCGCCTTGCTTTGGCGCAGAATCTAGCGCAGAATCCGCCTCATTTGTGAGATTTTCATCAAACGCGCTAATGTCTAAATTACTCAAAATCTCATTTGCGTTTTTTGGCGGTGTGATGGTGGTTTGCGCTTCGTTATCAATCGCGCTAATCCCGCCTAGCGCGTCCAATCCATCCAAATTTTCATCTTTTAACTCATCAAAATTAAAGTCGCTAAATTCGTCTTTTGCGCTGTTTTGTGGTGCTTCTTGTTGCGTTTCTTGTGGAGTTTCTTGCGGTTTTTCTTGTGGTGTTTCTTGCATTCCGCTTGGCAAATCTATCTCAAAATCATCGTTAGATTCTGCGTTGCTAGATTCTGCGCTAGATTCTGCGCCAAAGGATAAATCGAAATCTTCTGCGCTGTTTGCGTTATTTTCGTCATTTTTTGCTTCATCTTTTAAGTCAAATGCAAAATCATCGTTAGATTCTGCGAATTTCGCAGAATCTGCTTCTTTTTGTGGCGCAGAATCTGCTGTTGTTTCCGCAATAGATTCTGCGTTTTTCGGTGCGGGTTTTGGCGCAGAATCTGCGTTAATTTTTTGAGACCCACCCCCTAAATCCCCATCCGCACGGGAGGGGGAGTTATGATTTGTAGAATCTGCCTTTTTTGCTTTTGGCACAGAATCTGCCTCAACTTTAACGGCGGACTTTTCCGCAGAATCTTTTGCATTCGCAGAATCTTGCGTCTTTTTGGGTTCTTTTTTAGCGAAAATATCGCCACCGATTAGTCCTTTTTTGCGTTTGCTTTTTTCCTCATTCAAAATCTCATCTTGCAGTGCCATCACCGCGCTAAAATCAATGCCGTGCGTATCGTTGCTACTATTATAAAAATTCCCGCCTTTGTCGGCGAGTGCTTTGATATTATTGATTTGCGCTTCTGCTTCCTCTAAAATATCCGCAGAATCTACCGCATTTGCTTTTGGCGCAGAATCTACCGCATTTGCTTTTGGCGCAGAATCCGCAGAATCCGCGCTAGTTTTTATCGCAGAATCTACCACAATATCCGCAGAATCCACCGCAACTTCGCTAGATTCTGCGTTTTCTATCTCAATATCACTCATCGGCGGGACATCTAGCGAAATATCTAGCGGGGGAATCGCGCTATCCTTCACTCCGCTTAAAAATTCATCCTCGCTATCGCTAAATTCATTTAAATCAATATCGCTGTTTGGATTCTGCGAAATGTCCTGCGTTGCGGCGTTTGAGAGCGAAATATCGCTACTTTTTTCTTTTTTCATCACTTCATAAATATCAGTCGGCAAAAAAGGTTTGCGGATATAACTATCAAATCCGCTAACAAGCGCAGAATCTTTTGATAAAATAATGCAAAACTTCGTAGTTATCATTTTATTTCTAAAATTGCTTATATCGCCACTGCCAAGCACGCCATCATCGACAAAAATGCAGTTGTAGTCCTCTTTTAGCGGGATTTGACTTATCGCATCGATTACATCAAGTTGTATTGCCGCCTTTTTTGCGGTGATATTGAAAATCTTTCTAACGGCATTGTTAGTATTTACGAGCAAAAACTTCATTTGCGGATGTCCTTTGAAAATAAAATTTCGCATTCTATCTAAATTTATATTAGAATTTCGAAAAATTTTTATAAGGTTTTTGAGATGAAAAAGATTGTATTTTTGTTTATTTTTGGTGCGATATTTTGCGGTGCAGAATCTTTGTATTTTATGCCCTATGATGCGAAAAATGCGGTGAATGCGCTAATTAGCGAGATAAAAAATGCAAAAAGCGAAGTGAAAATCGCCATTTATAGTTTCACAAATAAAGAAATTGCAAAGGCGATTAGAGATAGCGCGAAACGGGGCGTTTCCTTTAAAATCGTCTTTGACAAAAAGCAGGGCAAGGATAATCGCTCGCAAATTGGATATCTTGGGAAGTTTAAAAATGTCGAAGTTTGCATACTGCAAGGGAAAAATAACGGCAGATACAGCGGAATTATGCACAATAAAATCGCAATAATTGATAAAAAAAGCATTGTTTTTGGTTCGGCAAATTGGAGCAAAAGTGCATTTGAGGTAAATTACGAAATGATGATAATTAGCAAAAATGCGGATTTTATCGCAAAGGGCGAGAAATATTTGGATAGATTGCTTGGCGAATGTAAGAAATTTTAGGGAGGTTGCGTTTGAAAAATAGGGCATTTTCTAGCGTATTTTTTATTATTATTTTGCTTGGAGTTTGCATTTTTATCGCAAATAAATATTTAGCGCACATCGAGACAAACGCCGCAAATCGCTATCTCTCCACGCTTCAAAGCGAACTAAACGCACACAAAATCACTCTAAATTTCGCCCCGATAAATTGCACAGGATTTATAAAGCACACTTGCGAAAGCAAGCAAATCACGCTAGATTCTGCAAATTTCGCAGAATCTAAGCAAATAATTTTGCGAAACGCAAAACTTGCAATCAAAAGTTTAGGACTTGATAATATCGTAGCAGAGGCAAAAATCGGCGATATTTCGCAGAATCTAATTTTGCTTCCCAAAAATCTCACCTACAATCTCGCGCTAAAAAAAGTCGATTCTGCGCTAGGATATGTGATGGTGGAGCGGAGATTTGACTTTACCATCGGGAATATCGCGGGGCGGGTTGATTTAGCGATTTTGGTGAGGGATAGGCGATTTGCAAATAAGAGCATTTTTTATTTGATAAAAGAGTGGTTTGACGCGGAAACGCCGAGTTTTTATGAATATAGTTTGGAGAATTTGGAGGTGGATTTGAGGGCGAAAAATGCGGTAGATTCTGCGATTTTTAAGAAAAATGAAGTGGCGATGGGGGCGATTTTTGATAGTCTTAAAAATCCGCACTTTGCCCCGCTCATCGATGCTACAAAGGCACTTATGAATAATGAGCGCAAAAATCTCCACTTTAAAATCACTCGCAAAAACGCGGATTTGAAGTTTTTCCATACGCTTTCACAGCGCGCTACGCATAAGAAATTAAGCGAGATTGGCGAGATTTTGGCGTCTGTGGATGAGAGTTATGAAGTGAATTTGCGGTAGATTCTGCGATTTTTTGTCGTCATTGCGGTAGATTCTGCGATTTATGGCGCAATTTTGCAGAATCTAGTGCGTTTTTGCCGTCATTGCGAGACTTGACGCAGTCAAGTCGTGGCAATCCATTAGATTCTGCGAAATTATCGTGTGAATGCTGTGCGAAAAACTCTCGTAGATTCTGCGATTTATGGCTCAATTTTGCAGAATCTAGTGCGTTTTTGCCGTCATTGCGAGACTTGACGCAGTCAAGTCGTGGCAATCCATTAGAATTTACTAAAAAACTTTATTTTGCGAACAAGGCGAAGCAATTATCTATATTTAACTTATGAATTGCCGCACTCGCTTCGCTCACTCGTAATGACAAATCGCGCGAATTTCGCCAAATCTCACAAAATCTCGCGCAATTTATTTGCTTCGCTCATCCACGCGCTTAATTCATCGAATCTATCGCACTCAATCATCTCTTTCGCGCTTTGTAGCTCGGACTCAAAGCTCTTTATCGCTTCTAAAATCTTGCTTTTATTTTGCCTAGCAATCGCACTCCACATCACCCCGCTACTCTTTGAAATCCGCACCATACCGCGAAATCCGCCACCGGCAACCGCCACAATATCCTGCGCCTTTTCTTGTTTTAGCACGGAGTTTGCAAGGGCATAGCTCAAAATATGCGGTGCGTGGGAGATAAACGCCGTGTGCTTATCGTGGCTTTGGGCGTCCATTTTGATGATATTGCACTCTAAATTTATGCAAATCTCACGCGCCACACTCACCTGCGCATCGCCACTTTGCTCGATATCTACAAAAATCATAATTTGATTTTTATACAAATCTTTGAAGGCGGCTTTTGGACCGAAATTCTCCGTGCCACACATCGGGTGAAGCGAAACGAAATTTTTGCGAAATTTTTTAGGGATAGAGCGCAGAATCTCGCCCTTTACGCCACCAAAATCAATGATTGTTTGGTGCGCTTTAAGCGACTTTATACCCTTAATAATCTCCACAATCGAATCCACAGGCACGCACAAAAATACAATGTCGCATTCAAAAACGCCCTGCAAATCAAGGCATTCATCAACTAGCCCAAGTGAGAGAGCCTGACGGCGGTGAATGGGGTTGCTATCTGTGCCTATAATCATTTGTGCAACGCGTTTTTCTTTTAATGCGAGTCCGAGTGAGCCGCCCATTAAACCTAATCCAATAATCCCAATTTTCATTTTGTATCCTTGTCAATTTGTTCTGGGGTAATCATTTGGATTATTTTTGCATAAAACTTCGCTCGATGGACGCCAAAGTCCTATCTCGCTTGTTTCACGCAAAAATAATCCAAAGCACTACCGCCATTACTTCGATTGTGATTTGCAAGGCAAATCAAAAAAATCGTCATTGCGAGATTCGGCGAATGCCGAATCGAAGCAATCCAAAATTCACCAAAAGACAAACGCAAAAAATCAAATTTAATATTATACCCACAATTTTTGAGTATAATTCGCATTTTAATCTTAAAATTAGGCATTTTATGAAAAGATTTTTTATATTTTTTGCGCTGTGTGCGCTATTTATCGCAGAATCTACCGCCAAATCCATTAGCGAAATCAAATACAGCGGATTGGTGCGTATGTCGCCCCTAATCGCAAATGAAATCGCCAAAATCAAAACAGGCGACAAACTCAACGCAAAAGCCGTAAATGACGCGATTTTAGCGTTTTACAAGCAGGATTATTTTGATGATGTTAGTGCGGATTTTGAGCGCGGGGTGCTTACCTTTCACTTCAAAGAAAAGCCTAGCATAAATAATATCGAAATTAAAGGCTTTGGGAGCGAGAGTGAGACGGAGGATATGAAAAAATCACTTGGCATTAAGCGCGGGGATACTTATGACATTTACAAAGAAAAACTTGCCAAAGCCGAAATCATAAACGCGCTTGAAACAAAGGGGCTTTATGGCTCTGTGGTTGAAGTGAGCGCAACGCGAATCGAAGATTCGATGAATCTGCTTTTTGATGTCAATAAAGGCGAAAAAATCATCATTCGCAAGTCCTATTATCAAGGCGCGACTTTGGATAAGGACGATTTGGAGGGATTTAGCGCAAATAGAGAGCGACATAGTTGGCTTGGGTGGTTGCCGTGGTTTCCTAGTGGCGAAGTGCGCCTAAAAGAGTTAGAATACGACAATTTGCGAATCCAAGATGTCTATATGCAGCGCGGATATTTGGACGCTAGTGTCTCTCCCGGGCTTTTAAATGCGGACTTTACGAACTTCAACGCTTCTTTGCTCTACAAAGTCGTGGAGGGCGAGAGATATAAAGTCAGCGACATTATCATCGCAAAGGCAGATGATTTTGAAAATGTCTTTGATATTGATGAACTTGAATCACTACTAAAAATCGAAAAAGATGAGTATTTCAATATCCAAACAATGCGAAATGACATTGAGATTCTAAAATCTCACATTATGGACAAAGGCTACGCATTCGCGGTGATTAGCCCTGATTTGGATAAAGACACCGAGCATAAGCAAGTCATTGTGAAATACAATATCACGATTGGCAAAGAAGTGCATATAAATGACATTACGATTACAGGCAACACCGTTAGTAGCGATAGAATCGTCAGAAGAGAGCTAATAATCGCGCCCGGGGATACTTATAGCATTACGAACATTCGCAAAAGTGAAAACGCACTACGCCGTAGTGGCTTTTTTGACAAAGTCAATATCAGCGAGATTCGTATCGATGAATCTTCGATGAATCTACTTGTCGAAGTCAGTGAGGGACGCACGGGCGAAGTTATGGCAGGAATCGGCTATGGTAGCTATGATAAATTTATGATAAATGGCTCATTGCGCGAGCGCAATCTCTTTGGCACAGGCATTGGGGTTAGTTTTCAAATAAATTGGAGCAAATACAATCAGCTTTATAATGTTGGGCTTAGCAACCCGCGAATCTTTGATAGCGAGTATAGCGCGAGTATAAATGTATTTCATAGCTATTATGAAAGCTATTACAGCAGGTATGATGGCTTGTATAGTGGCGATACGAACTATGTCGAAAATACCACAGGATTTAATATCGGCGTAGGGCGCAATCTCACAGATGAATTAAGCGCAAATCTAACCTATGGCTTTTCAGTCTCTACCTTTGGCAAAATCTCGCACAATATCGGCTATGATAAATATTATCCCAAAAATGGCATTTGGAAAAGCTATCTAACGCCCGGACTTTACTTTGACAACACCGATGACTACTATTTCCCCAAAAATGGCGCGATTATTCAAGTAAGTAGCGATTTTGTCGGGCTTGGCGGAAATGCGCGGTATGCGAAGCTTTATGGCAAAGTGGGGCTTTATTACCACTTGCGAAATTTGATAGATTTTGATGTGATTCTGCGATATAAAGCACAAATTGGCGCGATTTTTGCGTATAAAAAGAACGAAGAGCTAATGAAAAAAGACCAAGTGACAGGCGTGCCAATCACCGATAGATTTTATTTAGGCGGGATTGGCACGGTGCGTGGGTATAATAGCTCACAGGTAAGCCCATTTGAAGGCGATGTCGGCTGCTATGGTGGGAAATGCCTAATTGGCGGAAACTATATGTTTGCAAATAGCGTGGAGATTAGCTTTGGGCTAATTGAGGCGATAAATATGCGATTGGCGGGATTTTTTGACTATGGAATGGTGGGACGGCATAATTTTAATGAAATTGCCGTGATGAGCGCGGGACTTGCAATCGAGTGGATTTCGCCTATCGGACCGCTTGTATTTGTCGTGCCATTATATCCAGCCTATTCAAAAGCGTATAAAAATAATGGCAAATTTAAAGATGAAGTATCAAACTTTGAATTTACAATGGGCACGAGATTTTAGAGATGTTTGACTTAAACACGCCAGAAGAAGAGATTAAAAACAAAGTCGGGCAAGAGTTTTTTGGCGACTTTGATACAACAGAGCGCACAAATAATATTGACTTTATGGTAGCACCTAAAATTACCCACCCCCTGCGCCACCCTAACGCAAGGGAGGGGGAATCCTTGCGTAAAAATTACTACCTTTGGGCAGAAGCAAAAAAGGGCAACAAAAGCGACATTTATGCAAGTATCGTGCAACTTATCTTAACCATCGGCAAGGCAAAATTGCAAGATTCGCTTATCCCACCGCACTTTTTGGGCGCATTTGATGCGCAAAAAATCGCATTTATCGAATTTAGCGAAATCGCACATATTTTTAGCCAAAATGATTTTAATTGGAGCGTTACACCTAGCAACCACGAATCAAAAGAATTTAAACAGCTCTACAAACTCATAGTCGAAACACTTGAGTCTGAAAATTTGCTTTTTAGATTCGCCACGCAAAGCGATGAATTGCGCGAATTTATAGAGGATAATTTCGCGCTAGATTCGCAAGGGACACAAAAAATCAAAATTACAAAAAATAATTTTTTCAACATATATTTAGAGTGGCTTAAACGCGTCAAACCAACCATTAGCATAAATTGGGAGAGCGCAAAGGTGGATAATATTTTGGATAGCGATTTTTATTTGGCAGATTTGCTAAGTCGCAATAATTCCACAAAAGAGATTTATGAAAATTTGCGCGTCCTTTTGCAAAGCAATTATTACGAGGTAAAGTTAGAATCTAGTGGCAAATATTTGAATTTCACAAAATTTTCGTTCAAAGATTCACAACAAGCACATAACGATTTTTGGCGCATTTATGAGCGTCCGCCAAAAGAGGAATTTTGGGACTACATAATCGAACGGCGTGATTTGCTTGTGCCACAAGACATTAGAGAGCGCAAAGGCGCGTTTTTTACGCCTAGTGCGTGGGTAGCAAAGGCGCAGGATTATTTAGCGCAATCTTTGGGCGAATCTTGGCAAGATGAGTATTACATTTGGGATTGTTGTGCTGGGACAGGCAATCTTTTGGCAGGGCTAACAAATGCTAGAAATGTTTTTGCCTCCACGCTTGATAATGCAGATGTGGAGGTAATGCAAGAGAGACGGCTAAATGGTGCGAATCTAATGGAATCAAATATCTTTCAATTTGATTTTTTAAATGATAGTTTTTTTGATAGGGTAGATGACAAAGGCAATATTATTAAAAAATCAAAATTGCCTGAATCTTTGCAAAATATCATCAAAAACGAGCCACAAAAGCTAGTGATTTTTATAAATCCGCCGTATGCGGAGGCTACAAATCGCAAGGCTACAAGTAAAACAGGACTACACAAAGATTCTGTTGCTAGGGATAATGTAATTTGTGAAAAATATAAAAACGAGCTAGGCAAGGCAAACAACGAGCTTTTTGCGCAATTTTTTATGCGAATCTATAAAGAAATACCAAATTGCATTTTAGGTAGTTTCTCCACGCTAAAATATGTAAATTCAGCAAATTTCGTAAAATTTCGTGAGATTTTTTTGGCAAAATTTTTAAAGGGATTCATTGTCCCAGCAGATTCATTTGATAATGTCAATGGGCAGTTTTCTATCGGCTTTTTGGTATGGAATTTGGGCGATAAAAAAGAGATTAAAAAAGTCAAAGTGGATATTTTTAATATAAAAAATAAACGAATTGGCAAAAAGAATTTTTATCATAATGTAGAAGGCAAATTTATGAGCGATTGGATACGAGAATTTTATGATAAAAAAAGCGAATGTTTGGCTTATGTGATTTTATCTGGCACTGATATTTCAAGCAGTGGCGGAATTTGCATAGAAAGACAAGCAACGCCAAATAGCATTAGAAAACATATGAACGCCCAAATAACAAAATATAATCTAATCCCATTTGGCGTTTTCTTTGCTATCCGCAAATCCATTAAACGCACTTGGATAAATGATAGAGACCAATTTTTGCACCCAAAAAATAAATGGCGCAACGACAAAGAATTTCACAATGATTGTTTGACTTACACGCTATTTCACGGCAAAAATCGCATTAGCGCAAAAGATGACATAAATCACTTTATCCCATTTAGCGAAGTAGAAGTGGGCGCAAAAGGGCGATTTCAAAGCGATTTTATATTTAGATTCATCAATGGCAAAGTAAAAAACGGCGAGTTAGATGATTGCTTTATCCCAAGCGCAAAAATCGCATTTTCAGCCGAATCAGAGGCGGTTTTCAAGGCTGGATTAGAACTTTGGCGTTATTATCACAAATGCGCCAAACGGGGTGAATCTTACCTAAATGACGCGAGTCTTTATGATATAAAAGAGTTTTTTCAAGGACGCAATGAAAATGGCAAAATGAACGCAAAAAGCACCGATTCGCATTATAATGACTTAATCGCAGACTTACGAATCGCATTGCAAACTCTCGCCCAAAAAATCGAACCAAAAATTTATGAATACGAATTTTTACGCGAATAAGTGCGGATTTTGGCAAATAAGCACACTCATTTCACGCGCGGTGTTATATTTTAGCACAAGCAAACTCCATATCCACGCCATATTTTGTCATATTCACACCTTCAAGTTTTAGTAATTTTATTTTTGTCTCTATCCCGTTGGCATATCCCGTGAGTTTGCCATCTGCGCCTACAACCCTATGGCAGGGGATAATGATAGAAATAGGATTGCGCCCCACCGCGCCACCGACTGCTTGAGCCGACATACGCGCTTTGCATTGCTCTTTGGCGATGATTTTTGCCACCTCGCCGTAAGTATAGACTTTGCCATAAGGGATTTTGCAAAGTATTTTCCACACCCTTTGCCTAAAATCATTACCATTTGGAGATAGCGTAATCTCCGCAATATCTGGCTTTTTACCACCAAAATATCTATCCAGCCACTTTTTAGCTTTGGTAAAAATGCGTAGATTGTCATTTTTAATCATTTCGCCTTTAATCGTGTCGCAAAAATATTTTTGCCCCTTAAACCAAAGCCCTACGATATTTTCCCTATCATCGCAAGATAGCGTGATATTGCCAAGTGGCGAATCATAATGCGTTTTAAAATACTGCATTTTAGCTCCAAATTTTTTGGCATTATACACAAAACCGCGTAGATTATGCGTTTCGTGCTAGATTCTGCAAATCTCTAATTCACCCACTTTTCTACCACAGGTATTGCAGCTAAAATCGCGCCAAGTGCGGATAAAATGCCAATTATTCCCATTGCGATATTAAATCGCCTACTTTCTTTCTCTTTCATATCATCGCCCAAAATCTGCGCCATTTGCGCGATGATTTCTTTTAATTCATCGTGGGTTTGCGCCACTCTGTAAAATTCTGACATTTTATACCAAATATGTTGCAAAAATACATTTTGCAAAATGGGCAAATTGCGATAATATTGCAAGTCAAAATCGCATATTTCTTTATAGCATTCTCGCAATTTTTTTGAATCATTGCCATTTTCTCGCGCTATTTCTTCTAATTTTTGCATTTCGATTATGTAACTTTGGGTAAGCATAAAAATATTTAGCAAACTTAAAATACTCTCGCTATTGTCGGTTAAATCGCTATTTGTTATCCACATATTTTGCGAATCTAACTTTATATTCAAATCATTGCTTTCATAAATATCTTTGACTTTATCCGCCTTAAAATTTTCATCTTTTTGCAAATCGCTAATTTTGCGCTTTTGGATAATGCTAAAAGTGTCTATATCATTCTCGCTGTTTTGGTTATTTGATTCGTATTTTTTTACCATAAAATAACGATTTTTAAAAATCTTATAAAAAGCAAAGTCCCACGATTTTTCATCGCCACTTATTAGATTGTCATTTTCGTCATATTTTGCTAAATAGATTGTAATTTCTTTTTTGATATTTGCTGGTAGCCATTTTGCATAAGATTCCTTAAATGCAATAGATTCAAATGCTTTATTTGGCATATCTTTTTTGTCAATTTGGCTAATGATAAAATTATCAAGCTTTTTGCTATTTTTTGCGTTTGCTTCGCTAGATTCTAATGCGCTACCTTTGGTAATATTTTCTTTGTCGCAAAAGCTAGAAAATCTCCACGATTTCAAAAAATCAATTTTTAGTGATTTGGTATCGGCAAATGCTCTTTTTGCATTGCGAACTTTGCCTAGCTTTGTGCCCCACGCACTTAAATTTTGATTGAAAGATTCGGCACCATTAAATAGTCTTTGCATATAGCACACATTTGCGACATTCCAATCTTCAAGTGGCTGATTAAAGGACTTTGCACCCGCAAACATATCCTCACATTTCGTAACACTAGACATATTCCACGCATTTAGCCCACCAGCGTTAAATTTCTCTGCCCTGCGAAACATATTCCACACTAATTTAACTTTATCCATTTTCCACGATTTGCCAAAAGGCTCTCCGCCATTATTGAAATTCTTTGCTTGACAAAACATTCCAATCATTGCTTCGGCATTTTGTGTATTCCACTTTGCACCGATGGGTTGATTAAACGCCACCGCACCATAAAACATATCTCTAAATTGCCGTGCATTACTGACATTCCACGCGCTAATATCCGCATTAAAATACTCTGCTTTATAAAAGCACCACGCAAAAGAGCGCACATTGCTTGTATCCCAGCCTTCAATCCCGCTAAAATCGCGCCTTTTGCTATTGGCAAATAGACTTTTCATATTTGTGATTTTACTAGTGTCAATCTCGCCTAGATTCACTTCATCATAACGCACAAGCGATTTTAATTGCTTATCATTTGGCTGATATTTGCCATTTATCTTTTGGAGATTTTCACGGGCTAAAAATTCGCTTAAAGGCATTTGGGGCGCAGAATCTACGCTAGATTCGATAGATTCGCTTGAATCTAAATACGCAGAATCTAGCATTTCGTCATTAAAATCTAAATTTCCCATTTAGATATTCACGCCACCAATTTTTGTGATTTTGCCATTGCTATAAGTTACGCTATTTCCGCCGACTTTGTAAAGTCTCCCAGCAGAAAACTGAATGCTGTCGTTGCCGACTTTCCAAATGCGCCCTGCTGAATAGGACACGGATTTATCGCCGATTTTTGTTAGTTTGCCACCGCTATATTGCGCTCTTCCGCCGTAGTATTTTATTAACGCTTCTTCTACCATTTTTAACTCCTTAAAATTCCCATTTTTTTTGGGTTTCTTTTACTTGAATCGCCATCTAAAAACCAAAGATTTTTGCCCTTTGCGCGTGAATCTAAAACGCAAATTTTTTCAAATCATCGCTTTCTTCCCTTAAAATATTTTTTTAAGGCTCAATTTAACTTAAGCGGATTTTCTCTTATCAAAAATAAAAGTTTTTTGTATAAATTTTGATTTTTGATTTTCATATTGTATCGAAATTCTGTCTCTTTTAGATGCAAAATGAAATTATTTTTCGAAATGCCCCTAAATTTAGCCAATCTATGCTTTGCATAACCCCAGAAATTCTCGATTCCATTGATGTGATTTTTGCCTAACGCAAACTCGTTTTTGCTCACGCGATAATGCGCCTTTGCACCGAAATCTACTAATCCATCATACGCCTTCCAAGTGTCGCTATAAATGGTGCTAGATTCTAACTCCGCAAAGTTAGATAAAATAGGCAAAAGCTCGTTTGCAGAGCAGTTTTTAACGATTTGAGTATAAACGCAACCATTTCGTTTTAACACACCAAACACAGGCGTTTTTCTCCCTGCGCCACACCCTCTTTTGCCCCTTACTCGCTTTGCTCCGAAATAACTCTCATCAATCTCAATTTCGCCATTTAATTTGGATATTTTTTCGCATTCTTTTAGCATAAGAATCCTAATTTGCTTAAAGATTTTACATAGTGTAACTTCTGAAATGTGAGTGATTTTTGATATTTTTGTAGCTTCAATATCCAAGCAAAAATATAATAAAATTGAACGAAATTTCGCCTCTCTGATTCGGGAACGAACTATATACTTGTTTTTCATCGCTGACATCATAACTTAAAGCTCCTTTGTTTGAGTTTAAGTTAAAGAGAGCCTTTTTTAAAAACATATTCTAGCCCCCCCCAGTTTAAAAATCGCTTAAATTAAGATGATTTGTGTGTGAGATTCTGCGAATCAAAACTCAGATTCTGCGATTCAAGCAAAATTCGCAGAATCTAGCCCAAAATTTTGCTAAAATTTTGCCAAAATTTTAAAGGCAAACTATGAGTAGAATTAACGAATCTGAAATCTTAAAATTTATGTGCGAATCGCCCCTAAAAGAGCTAGGGCGAAAAGCGTATGATATTAAAAACGCCCTGCATAGCGACAAAATCACCACTTTTATCATCGATAGAAATATCAATTACACGAATATTTGCTGGGTGGATTGCAAGTTTTGTGCGTTTAAACGGCGCATTAGCGAAGAGGGCGGATATATTTTGAGCTTTGATGAGATTGATGCCAAAATCGATGAGCTTATCGCTATCGGCGGGACGCAGATACTTTTTCAAGGCGGTGTGCATCCCACGCTGAAATTGGAGTGGTATGAAAATTTGGTGCGACATATTCACGAAAAATATCCAAATATCACGATTCACGGGTTTAGCGCGATTGAGATTGATTATATCGCCAAAGTTTCAAAGGTAAGCGTTGATGAGGTTTTGCAGACTTTGAAAAATGCAGGGCTTAGTTCGATACCGGGCGCGGGCGCGGAGGTTTTAAGCGATAGAGTGCGGGATATTATCGCGCCAAAGAAGCTAGATTCGGCTGAATGGATAGCCATTCATCGCGCCGCGCACAAGTTGGGAATGAAAACTACCGCTACGATGATGTTTGGGAGCGTTGATGATGAGCGCGACATTGTCAATCACTTTAAGCTAATCCGCGATTTGCAAGATGAGACGGGCGGATTTCGCGCTTTTATTTTGTGGAGCTTTCAGCCTGACAATACTCCGCTAAAAGCGCAGTTTCCGCAAATGCAAAAGGCAAGTTCAAATCGCTATTTGCGCTATTTGGCTTCGGCGCGAATCTATTTGGATAATTTTAAAAATATCCAAAGCTCTTGGGTTACGCAGGGCGCGGGAGTAGGGCAACTAGCCCTTGCCTTTGGCGCAAATGATTTGGGTAGCACGATGATGGAGGAAAATGTCGTGGCGTCTGCGGGTGCGCGAAATTCGATGAATACGAATGATATGATAAAAGTGATTCGCGATGCGGGGGAGATTCCTGCGATTCGCGATACGGCGTATAATATTTTAAAAATGTGCTAAAATATCGCAATTTTTTGGCGCGAATCTTGCGTGAATTTAGTGCGAATCAAAGCGCAAATCTACCGCAAAATAGGCGCGAATCTTAAATAAAAAAGGCAAAAAAATGAAAATTTTTGTGATGATTTTTTTGGCATTAAATCTAACTTTTGGAGCGAATATGGGAGCAAAAGAAAATTTGGATTTTGTAGAAGTGAATGGCGCGAAAATCCCGCTAATCTATGAGTTATCAAACGCCCTGCCACTAGGCAATATTAGCATTATTTTTTATGGTGGCGGAAAAGTCTATGAAAACAAAGTGGCTTTGAGTGCGTTTAGCGCGGATTTGCTAAATCGTGGGAGCAAAAAGAGTGGCGAAATCGATTTTGCCGACAAACTCGAATCAAATGCCATTTCGCTAGGCGTGGCAAGTGGTTTGGAGTCGCTAACTTTTGAGCTAAGTTTTTTGAGTGAAAAGTGCGAAACTGCGCTAAATCTTTTGGGCGAACTTTTGCAAAGCCCAAATTTTACAAGCGATGCGTTTAATCAAAGCCAAATCGCGCTAAAATCTGAGCTTTTGGCAAAAGAAAATAACTTTGATTATATCGCTGGGAAAAACCTAAATGCGCTTATTTTCAAAGGCACACCGCTTGAAAATCCTGCGCTTGGCGAGATAAGCGACATTGAAAAAATAAAATTAAGCGATGTAAAATCCTTTGTGAAAAATGCACTAACGCTTGAAAACGCTGTGATTTTGGTGGGCGGGGACTTTGCGCTTGAATCGATTAAAAAAGATTTGACAACATTGCTATCCATTTTGCCAAAGGGAGAAAAAATCAAACGCGCAAAATTCGCGCCAAGCGACAAAGCGCAAACCATTACGGCAAAAAAGCCCACAAAACAGGCTTATATTTACTTCGCATCGCCTTTTAAATTCGACTCTTATGAAAAAGATTTGCATAAAATGACGCTGATGAGCTTTATAATGGGGAGTTCGGGCTTTGGTTCGCGTGTGATGGAAGAGATTCGCGTAAAGCGCGGACTTGCCTATTCTGCGTATTTTTATGCTTCTGTAAATAGCGTAACTGCGCAGAGTGCGGGATATTTGCAAACAAAGCTAGAAAACAAAGACACCGCAATTAACGCACTGCGCGAGATTATCGCTAATTTTATCAAAAAAGGCGTTACGCAAAAAGAGCTAGATGACGCAAAAAGCTACATTTTGGGTTCGCGTGTGCTTAGCAATGAGACGCTAAATCAGCGACTAAATAAGAAATTTCGCAATTTTTCGCGTGATTTGCCCCTAAACTACGATGAAATTTTGGTGCAAAAGATAAAAAATCTAACGCTTGGTGAGCTAAACGCCTATATTAAGGCGCATAGCGAGGTTAATAATCTAAGTTTTAGCGTGGTGGTGGATAAATAAGGGCTTAAATGCGTGGCGAATCGGCGTGTGTGGATAAAGAAGCACTTAACAAACTCGCCAAAATCGGTATTCACAATCTCTATGAGGCGATTTTGTATGTGCCAAAATCCTACACAAATACCTTTTTAATGCGTGATTTGGACGATTCAAGCGGGGCGATTTTCGTCCAAATCATCGACAAAAAGCGTCTATCAAAAATCCTAAAAATCCGCGCCTACGCGCCACATTTTGATTGCGACATTGACATAAATATTTTTCACCCAAAGCCCTTTCATAACACGCTTTTTGCGGTGGGTAAGGAAATGTATTTGCTAGGCGTTGTGGAGCAGTTTAATGGCACATATCAAATAAATCAGCCCAAAATCATCACGCAAATCAATCAAATTGTGGCGAATTTTCCCACCACAAAGATGAAAAATGCGAATCTAAATGAGATTTTTCGTGAGGTGATTACGCGTGAAGCGTTGGCAAGTTTGGGACTTGAATCGCAATATATCGAAGCGATTTACACCATTTTTCACCCTAGCAATTCGGGCAATTCGTCTCTTACGCAATCTTCGCGGGAGATTGAAAAAAACACAGATTCTACACCCACTTCGTCATTGCGAGGGAGCGAAGCGACCGAAGCAATCCAAGATTCTGCGAATGCAGAATCTATTTTAAATTGTCATTTTGAGCGTAGCGAAAAATCTCAAAAAAATAGAGATTCTTCGATTGCTTCGCAATCTCAGAATGACAAAATAATCGCAGAATCTAAAAATCCCTCCTCCCTTGCGGAGGGCAAACTCCAATCTCTCCCCCTCCCTTGCGGAGGGGGATTAAGGGGGTGGATAGAATCACAAAATGATACAAAATCCTCCATATATTCACACCACTTCTTGCGCGACTTCAAGCGCAATGGCGGACTTTTTGGCATTTATTTAGAAGCAATCAAATTTGTAGAAATTTTATACTACACGCGTTCATTGGCGAAAAAAAAGCGCGAATTTTTAGCCACAAATCGCCTAAATAACGCGCCTTTGCTTGAATCTTTCATTAAAAACTTGCCATTTTCGCTCACACAAGGGCAAAGCAACGCAATCGCCTTTTTACGCGCAAAATTAGACAGCAAAATCGCCACGCGTTGCGTTGTGATGGGCGATGTGGGTTGCGGCAAAACGATGGTGATTTTATCTTGCGTGGTTTTGGCATATCCCAAAAAGTCCGTGCTACTCGCGCCTACCACGATTTTAGCGCAACAACTCTACGCTGAATCAAAGAAATTTTTGCCCACACAGATTCGCACCGCACTTGTGATAAAGGACGACAAACCTGCCGAATGCGACTTTCTTATCGGCACTCACGCACTTTTGTATAAAAATTTGAGCGCGTTTGATTTGTTTATGACGGACGAACAGCACCGATTTGGCACGAATCAGCGATTAAAATTAGAAAAAATGCTTGAAGTTGATGGCAAAAAACCGCACAATATTCAATTCTCCGCAACGCCAATTCCGCGCACTATGGCGATGATTGAGGCGCAATTTATCGATTTTTGCTTTATCAAAGATTTGCCATATCCCAAAAATATAAGGACGCAAATCATCACAAGGCAGGGCTTTGGCGCACTTTTTTCGCATATCAAAGAGCAAATTGCGCAAAATAAGCAAGTCGCCATAATCTACCCGCTTGTGGAGCAAAGCGAGGGAATTGCCTATCAGTCGATTGCGGAGGGGTTGCCATTTTGGCAAAAGCACTTTGAGCGCGTTTTTGCCACGCACGGCAAGGACGCGGACAAAGAGCAGATTTTGGAAGCGTTTCGCAATACAAATGGCGCGATTTTGGTGGCAACCACGCTTTTTGAGGTGGGTATCTCACTGCCAAATCTCACAACTATCGCAATAGTGGGAGCAGAACGACTTGGATTTGCCACGCTTCACCAGCTTCGCGGACGCGTTAGTCGCAATGGAGAGCAGGGATTTTGCTATCTTTACACAAATAACGCCGATTCGGCGCGATTGAAAGAATTTAGCGAGACGGAAAATGGCTTTGAAATCGCGGAGTTAGACTTAAAATATCGCAATAGTGGCGATATTTTGCGCGGGATTCGCCAAAGTGGAGAGCAATTCCGCTACTTTGACTTTGCAGAGGACAAAGATTTAGTCGAAAAAGCAGTGAAGTTTGTGTGAATGCTAAAATGGAAAAATATAAATTAGCGTGGTGTGAAATGCGCCAAATCGTGCGAAATTTTGTCAATTCGCAGAATCTCACAAATGCCTTAATTTATGGCATTTTGCTGTATGCAATCGCGCTTTTTGCCCTAATTCGCGGGGATATTTATTATGCAGATGATTTGTATCGCGCGGTTAGCGACTATCGCGGGAATTATTATGATAGATATATAACCGAATTTATTTTGACAAATGCGCT